>NZ_LBFB01000007.1:0-106099 GCF_013363285.1 Marinitoga sp. 1154
AAAGGATAGAAATAAAAGATATAAAATCATTATTATTCTATCTTGGGTTTATGACATTTGAAAAAGAAGGATTAAGGACATATTTAAAAATACCAAATTATTCAATGAAAAAAATATTCTCAGAATATTTCACAGAATACATAGAAGAAAGGCTAACAGAATATATAGACACAGATGAAATAGAAAATGCAATAATAACGATATTAGAAGACGGAGAAATAGAACCATTTGCAAAAGAAATAGAAAACCTATTGAATAAAATGGACAACAGAATATTCATGGGATTAGATGAAAAATACATAAAAGCAATAATGTATAGTTATTTAGTATTAACGCCATATGCAATGGTAAAAATGGAATATCCAGTAGAAAATGGGTATATAGACATAGCAATGTTCAAAAGATACGAAGAAGTGCCATATGAAGCGATAATAGAAGTAAAATACATAAAACAAAAAGGATACACAGAAGAAAAATTAAAAATGAAAATAAAACAGGCAAAAGAACAAATAGAAAAATACAAGAAATCATATGAATTAAACACAAAAAATGAAACGATGAAAAAGTATATAATTGTTTTTGTTGGTAAAGAAGCGAAGTATATTGAGGAAATAAAATAAGGGTAGTATAATATAAAAAATTTTAAAATAAGTGAAACCTCAAAATTTATCTTTTTGTTTTACAGGGGAAAAAATAACGCCAGGAATATACCTGGCGCTTTTATATATATGAAGGGTTTAAAATTTATATTTATTAGTGATATTTCAAGAAAATTCAATTTTCTTCCTTTAATAATTCATATCTCAGGAAAAACTTTATTTTTTATTTTTCAATGCTTTTAATACTTTTTCTGGTGTAATTGGAAGATCTTTTATTCTAACACCAATTGCATTAAATATTGCATTTGCTATTGCGGCAGGTGGAGTATCTATTCCTATTTCACCGACACTTTTTGCACCAAAAGGGCCAGATGGTTCATAGCTTTCTACCAGTTCAACATCAAGTTTATTTATATCAACTCTTGATGGGATCTTATAATTCATAAGGTTGTTGGTTAATAATCTTCCGTTTTTATCATATATAACTTCTTCATATATTGCCATTCCTATTCCCTGAGCAAGGCCGCCTTCTACCTGAACTTTTGCGAGGTTTGGATTGATTGGAGTTCCGCAATCTACTACAGCAACATAATTAAGCAAATCGATTTTTCCTGTTTCTGTGTCTACTTCTACTTCAGCAAAACCTGCCATAAATGGCGGTGGTGATTCTTCACCTACATATGATCCAGTTACGCTCAATTGTTTTTGATTTTCATTATAATAAAGGATCTCTGCCAGTTTTTTTAGAGTTATTTTATTTTCTCCAGCAATTATCTCTTTACCATTAAAACTAACTTTTTCTTCAGAAATTTCAAAGTACTCAGCGCCGGCCTTAATAATTTCTTTTTTCATTTTCTCGGCGGCTATTCTAACAGCATTACCAGAAACATATGTTGTACTTGATGCGTAGGCTCCAGTATCGAATGGCGTTATATCCGTATCTGAAGAATAAGGTATTATATCATCAGTTGGAACATTTAATACTTCTGCAGCTATTTGTGATAAAATTGTGTCGCTACCAGTTCCAATGTCAGTTGCACCTATTAATAAGTTAAATGATCCATCATCATTCAATTTTAACGTTGCAGACGCCATATCAATTTTTGCAATTCCAGATCCTTGCATGGCAATTGCCATCCCCACACCTTTTACTTTTTTACCTTCTTTTTTAGATCTGAATTTATTTTCCCAATCGATTTTCTTTACACCTTTTTCAATACATTCATCCAGTTTACAACTGTTGACTATCATTTCTACGCCTTCCCTACCTTCACCCATTATTTTAAAGATAGGTGAAGTTTCTTTTTCTCGTATCATATTTATTTCTCTAAGTTTTACCGGATCCATATTTAATTTATGAGCCAGAATATCCATTGCTGATTCAATAGCAAAATTAGCCTGGATTGCGCCATATCCTCTAAATGCACCAGCAGATGGATGGTTAGTATATACCACATCTCCACCAAATCTTACAGCTTTTACCTTATTATACATTGGCAATACTTTTGAGCCAGCTACCATAAATGTTGTTAAAGCATGTTCTCCATAGGCACCTGTATCAGAAAGCCCTTTAACATCTATAACGTTTATTTTTCCATTTTTATCTGCACCAATGGTTATATCAAATCTCATAGTATGTCTGGTATATGTGGACTCAAAGACTTCTTTTCTTGTATAATATATTTTTGCAGGTTTTCCTGTTTTTAATGTAATTAAAGCAACATAGGGTTCTCCATGAATTCCCTGTTTCCCACCAAAACCTCCACCAACTCTTGGTTTTATAACCCTGATATTTTTTATTGGTATATCCAAAGCTCTTGATAATATTCTTCTTACATGAAATGGAACCTGTGTTGAAGAAACAACAACCAATCTTCCTTGCATATCTATATATGAAAATGCAGAATGAGGTTCCATCATAACATGAGCCTGAGCCTGTGTATAAAACCTTTCTTTAATAACTACTTCGGATTTTTTAATTTCTTCTTCGATATTTCCTATACTCATTTCATATGTTGCAGCTATATTATTTTTTGGATCAGAACTTATAAATCCTTCACTCTGAAAATCTTTTTCCGGATGAATGATACTTTTGGAACCTTTGCTTTTTTCAAAATCAAGAACAGGTTCCAGAACTTCGTATTCTACTTTTATTAATTTTAAAGCTTTTTCGGCTGTATATTCATCTTTTGCAGCTACTGCGGCAACTTCATCACCTACATATCTTACATACTCGTCAAAAATATATTTATCATATGGAGATGGTTCAGGATAACCCTGACCTGCTCTTGTGAATCTGTTTTTAGGTACATCTTTATATGTTAATATACATTCCACACCATCTAAACTTTCTGCTTCTTTTGTATCAATATTTTTTATTCTTGCAAATGCATGAGGACTTCTTAAAACCTTTACAATTAATGCATTTTTGGGAGCTAAATCATCTGTATAAACTGGTTTTCCACTAACCAATCCAATACCATCAACTTTTTTTATGGAACTTTTTACTTCTTTCATGCTTTCACCTCAAAATACTTTTTTATTGCTCTTAACTGAGGAACATAACCTGTACATCTACATAAATTACCTACTAAATATTTTTTAATTTCTTCTTCAGTTGGATTTTTTAATTCCTTTTTCATGGCATATACATTCAAAATTAATCCAGGACCACAAAACCCACATTGGTCAGCACCTTCTTCTAATAAGGCATTTGATATATTTTTAAATTCAGGATCTTTTTCGATACCTTCTATAGTTGTTATTTCGTGTCCATCAGCAGATGCTGCTAAAATCGAACAGGATAATACAGGTTTTCCATCCATTAAAACTGTGCACACACCGCATGTACCTGTGTCACATCCTTTTTTTACACTTGTATAGTCCAACTTTCTTAATACATCTAATAAAAACTCCGATGGAGATATTTCTACTTCTTTTTTTGTATTATTTATTGTAAGTATTATTTTCATTGTATAACCTCCTCTAAACCTCTTTTTACAAGAACAGGTGCTATCATCTTTCTGTATTCTTTTGAAGCTTTTATATTTGAACCATATTCCATTTCTTCAGCAGCAATTTTAGATGCCTCTTCAATATCATTATTATTCTTTAAGTATTCCATGGCTTTAGTTGCTAATTTTGCTACCGCGGGTCTTGTTCCTATTGAAATACGGAAATTTCTCTCTTCATCAACAGAAACCGCAGAATTTAAAATAGAAAAATCATAAAAAGAATTTCTCATATATTGAAAAGACATTTTTCTATTTTCGTTTTTTATTATTAATTCCACCAATATATCTTTTCTTATTTTTTCTGTTAAGAAAACTTCCAAAGGCATTCTTCCGTTATTGAATAATACAACATCTGTATTCAATACAAGAAGAGCTGTTATTAAATCAGAAAAACCCAATTTTGGAAAGATGGTTCCTCCAATTGTAGCAATATTTCTTAATTGCACAGACCAAATACTTTGTAAAACATGAATTAATTTACCTTCAAATACTTCTTTTATTATTTTGCTTCTTTCAACTTCGCCTAATGGTGTTGCGCCGCCGATTTTTATTTCATCATTTTCCAGTTTTACATAATTAAGTCCGGTATCTTGCAGGTCTATAGCCAGATTTATCTTTCTCGATGCCAATCTCATAAAAGCGCCACTTCCAATAATTTCAGCGCCTTCAATATTAATCAGTTTTTCATATGCTTCTTCCACACTTTTAGGCCTGAAATAATCTTTTATCTCTATCACACCTATCACCCTTCCTGAAAAGTTTTATTTAAATTATAAAAAGCTTTTATTAAAATATTTTTTATCATTTTTTTTCTATATTCAGCCGTTGCTCTAACATCGGTAATTGGATTAATTCTTTCCATATATTTTTCTCCTAACCAGCCAAATAGATCTCTGGTTATTTCTTTGCCTATAACAGATTTTTCCAGATCTTCAAATCGTATTATAGTCGGGCCTACTGACCCATAAGCTATTTTTATTTCTTCTATAATATTTTGTTTCTTTTTTAGTACAATCCCTAAACTAATAATAGATATGTTCATTGCATTTCTTTTTCCAACTTTTTCATAATAATATTCATATCCAATCCTTTCTTTTAATTCGATAGAATATATAAATTCTTCAGGTTTTAATTTAATTTTTCCGGGGCCATCTATTAACTGTGAAATTTTTATTTTTTTATTTGTGGGTTTAATATAAGCATAACCATGAAAAAGATATGTTGCCAATAAAAAATCGCCAGCAGGTGAAGCATTGCAGATATTTCCGATGGGTGTTGCTCTATTTCTTATTTGAGGGGAACCGATTTTTTTTATTATATCAATAAGCATCGGAAACTTTTCTTTAAATTCCCTATTTTTTAATAAATCGCTATAAGTTGTATTTAATGGAATTATTACTTTTTCATTTTCAAATTTTATTTCATCTTTCCCTAATCCTTTAGTATCTATTATGATTTCCGGTTTACATGATTTTGCTCTAAGTTTTACCATTAAATCTGTACCACCAGCAAGTAATTTGGCGTTATAATTAGATTTTAGCATGCTTAATTCTTCTATTGTTTTTGGTTTAGAGTATTTAAATTGCATTCTTTTCACCTCTTTTATCAGCAACTGTTTCATTTTTTTTTGCTAATTTTGTCGAGGACAATTTAACAGCTTCAATTATCTTCGTATATCCAGTACATCTGCAAAGATTACCTTCTAATGCTTCTTTTATCTCGTTGTCATCTGGATCAGGATTATTATCAAGTAAAACTTTTGTTGACATTATAAATCCTGGAGTACAAAAACCGCATTGAATAGCTCCTTTTTCTATATAGGATTCCTGAATTAATGTATCACCTATTTCGTTTAATCCTTCAAGTGTCCATACTTCCTGTCCATCCAGTTCAACTGCTAAAATCATACATGAATTAACATTTTTACCATTCAAAATTATTGTGCAGGCACCACATTCGCCTTCACCGCAACCCTCTTTTACAGATGTCATTCTCATATCATCTCTTAAAAAATCCAAAGCCCTTTTGTATTCTTCAACATCATATTCTATATATTTATTATTGAGTTTAAATCTGATTTTCATATTTTTCTATCACCTCTCTAACTCCGTTTATATCTGGTTTTATTTTTTCAAAATGCACAAATTTTTCTATTGCTTTTACATCTTTTAAACCATTGCCGGTAATTACTATTGCAACAGTCGCATCTTTACCGAGTGATTTTGACACTTTTTTTAATCCAGCATAAGATGTTGCTCCTGCAGGTTCGCCAAAAATTCCGGTTTTTAAAGATAATTCATATACAGCATTTAGTATTTCTTCATCAGAAACACTTACAAAATATCCACCACTTGCTTTTACGTATTTGCAGGCTTTTATAACATCCCTGGGTTTCCCAACACTTATACTATCTGCAATTGTATTCGTTTCTATATCATCTGGTAAAAATGGTTCTCCTTTATCAAAAACTTTTTTTACAGCAGCAGCACCTTCCGCCTGAACGCCAATTATTTTAGGGATTTTATCTATTAAACCTAATTTATAAAAATCATAAAATCCTTTATAAAAAGAACTTATAACGGTTCCATCTCCGACGCTTACAAATAAATAATCTGGAATTTCCCAATTATTTTGAACAGCAATTTCTAATGCTCCCGTTTTCTTTCCTTCGAGTAAATAAGGATTTATTGCCGAATTTCTACAATACCATCCTTTTTCTTCGCCGATTTTCATAGAAATGTCAAAAGCTTCATCATAGCTTCCATCTATGGGGATTACTTTTGCACCATAGATAAAAAGTTGGGATATTTTGGCTATTGGAGCAGAAGCAGGAAGAAAAATATATGTTTTTAATTTTGAAGCAGCGCTCAATCCTGCTAGAGAACTGGCAGCATTTCCTGTTGATGCACAATAGATAGTATCATATCCTTTTTCATATGCTTTAGCAATTGCAATAGCAGAAGCTCTATCTTTAAAAGAAGCAGTAGGATTGGTGCCATCATATTTAATTAATAAACTTTTTATCTCTAACTCTTCAGCCAATTCTGGCATTATATAAAGCGGTGTTCCGCCTACATGCAAATGTGTTTTGTATGCGTCGTTCTTTATTGGTAAAATTTTCTCAAACTGCCATATACTATTATATTTAGTAAAATCTTCTCTATGTAGTTTTATTCCATCATAATTAAACACAACTTCCAGTGTGCCTAAACGATTTCCACATGTTGGACAGATATATTCAGCTTCTTCAGCACCGTATATTTTTCCACAGTTAATGCAACGCAATTTGTAATTCACTATTTTTCCTCCTATTTTTTTTATTTTTCATATATATTAAATTTTACATTATTTTATACTTAAATTAAATCTTGCTTAAAGCTATTTTCGGTTAAATATAATCAATAATATTCAATTATTCCTGCTTAATAGCTTTTTTTGTAATATCTAAAAGAAAAAGATTCTCTCACGAAAAGCGTGAGTAATTAAAAATAAGATAATCCAATTATCATTAGTTTTGTAAAAAAATAAATAAAAACCCTCCATAAGGGAGGGTTTTTATTTGGCAGTAAAGTATCTAATATCATGTAAGTATTAACGAAGAATAAAAAAATAAAATGAGGCAGAAGCCTCATTTTATTTTTCAAATAATTTTTTTAAATTTTCAGAATAAGGGGGTTTTATTACACCTTTTTCCGTAATAATTGCTGTGATTAATTCATTTGGTGTTACATCAAACGCAGGGTTATAAACCTTGATTTCTTCTGGAACCATTTTTGATTTGTGACAAAATCTAACTTCTTTATGTGATCTTTCCTCTATGGGGATTTCGTTTCCGGTTGGAGTATTTAAATCTATAGTTGATAATGGGGCAGCAACATAGAATGGTATTCCATGTTTTTTTGCCAATACAGCGACAGAGTAAGTTCCTATTTTGTTTGCAACATCACCGTTTGAGGCTATTCTATCTGCTCCAACAATAACTGCATTTATTTTTCCCTGTTTCATTACCCATCCAGCCATATTATCAGAAATTAATGTTACATCAAATCCGTCTTTATATAATTCCCATACAGTTAACCTTGCTCCTTGTAAATAAGGCCTTGTTTCATCTGCATATACTTTTATATTTTTTCCTAATTCTCTAGCTCCTCTTATTACACCAAGAGCGGTTCCATAGTCTACAGTAGCCAGAGCTCCTGCGTTACAATGTGTTAATACTGTATCGCCATCATTTAACAATTCACCACCAAATTTTCCCATAGCTCTATTTGCTTCAATATCTTCATAGGCTATGTCTAATGCTTCTTTTTCAATTAAATCTATTAAATTTTTATTGTTTTTAATTTCTAAAAATTTTCTTTCCATTCTGTCTAAAGCCCAGAAAAGGTTAACAGCAGTTGGCCTTGTATTAGCAAGTGTTTCTTTGACTTCTTTCATTTTGTTGAAATCATTAAGAAATTCTTTTACTCCAAGCACATAGCCGAAAGCAGCAGATGCTCCTATCGCAGGAGCTCCGCGAACTACCATATCTTTTATAGCGGTAGCAACTTCTTTATAATTTTTACATGTTATATATGTTTCTTCTAGAGGCAAAATCCTCTGATCAACTAATATTAAGGAATCTCCAGTCCATTCCATAGACATGGTTTTTAACTTACTCATTCTTTGTCATCCTTTTCCACTTCTGCTATAACTCTTTTAGCTAATTGAACATAAGGTGCAACGTGTTCAGGTTTTCCAAAATATGCTGCGGGTTTTCCTGTATCCATGTTTATTCTTATATCTTCGCTTATTGGTATTTCAGCTAAAATAGGCAATTTATACTTTTCTGCCAAACTTTTTGCACCATCTTTGCCAAAAATATAATGCTTTGTGTGGCAATTTGGACATTCAAAATATGCCATATTTTCAACTAATCCCAAAACTTTTTTATCCATAACTTTAAAGAAGTTTATAGCTCTTTCTACATCATCTTTCGATACTTCGGATGGCGTTGTGACAATAATAGCTCCATCGAACTTCTTTAACATTTGCATAACAGTTAGCGGTTCATCACCTGTACCAGGAGGTGCATCGATAATCATATAATCTAATTCTTCCCATTCAATATCATTAAAAAATTGTTTTATTGTTCCAGTCTTGATTGGGCCTCTCCAAACAATAGGTTTTCCGCTTTCTGGTACAAATTGTGAAACTGAAATTACTTTAACGCCATTAACTTCTGGAGGTACTATTTTTTCACCAACCTGATAAGGATGATCTTTTTCTGTTCCTCCTAACATCCTCATTACATTTGGACCATGCATATCAATATCCATTAACCCAACTTTTCTACCTTCCAATGCAAGAGCTACAGATAAATTTACTGCTATTGTTGATTTTCCGACTCCACCTTTTCCACTCATTACCATTATTACGTGTTTTATATTTTTTAACTCATTTTGATCAGGTAATTTAAATTGAACATTTTTGTTTGCCATATTATTCCTCCTCAACTATAATTTCGTAGGTTACCTCAGCAACGCCTTTTACAGTAGCTGATGCTGAACAATATTTTTCCTGTGATAATTTTACCGCACGTTCTAATTTTTCAATAGGTAAATTGTTTCCTTTAAAATAATATTTTATATGTATTTTTGTAAATGCTCTTGGATGATTTTCCTTTCTTTCTGTTTCTAATTTTACTCTTAAATCTTTATAATCTACTTTCATTTTCTTTAAAATCATAGCAACATCTATTCCTGTACAACCGCCTATTCCAAGTAAAAATAACTCTAAAGCTCTTGGTCCGCTACCAGTTCCACCAACTTCTGGTGATGCATCAATAATTACATCGTGACCAGAAGGAGTTTTTGAAACAAATTGCATACCTGTAGTGTTTTTTAATTCAATTTCCATAATTCCCCTCCTAAATATGATTTTTTAAGTCAAGTATAATTATAGCGCTATACTTATAATAATGTATAACATTATCTTTAAAAAATAGTATTTATTTTTAATCTAATTTTTGAGTTTTAATTTTTTTGAGGTATAATATAAAAAACTGCTTTTTGGAGGTTGTATATGATAAAAAAGATAATTATACTTGTATCCATTTTTTTTCCTTTGATATTGATAGCATCTCCAGATACTTTTTTAATTGTAGATAAAATAGCTGTTGGTGAAAGAACATTTCATATTGATGTATTTGGTAATTATGCTACTATTTGTAATTATAGTGGTACTGTAAAGGTTATCGATTATGTTAATGGAGATGTTACGTTGTATGTTGATAATGGTATAGTTTCAAGGCCAATGGCAGGATATTATATTAATAATTATCTCTATGTAATAGATAACGGAGACCCTTCATTGAAAGTAATTAATAAATGGGGTACTTTAAGCAGAAAGTTGAAATTGGATGCAAAACCTGTGAATATGAAATTTTTAAAAAATAAGTTTTATATTACTACAACTAATCCATATGGAATGTATGTAATAAACAAAGAAGCTTTAAAGATAGAGAAATTTTATAAATTTCCGGTAAAAACCCCCTTCATATCTATAGTGGATGATGATATATTGATTCCAATGTATGAAAATGAGAATAAAAAAGATAATATTCTTACGACTTATAAATTGTTGTTTAAATTAAGTGATGAAAGTTTTGTAATGAATTTAAAAAGGATTTCTTTTCCTATTGACATCAAAAAGTACAAAGATAAATATTACTTAGGTGAATATTTTGATGGCGGTATTTATGAATTATGGAATAATTATCAAAAAAAGATTGCCCAATTCGGAAAATATTTAATTAACATAGGAATATTTAATGATAACATTATAGGAAATTCTCTTTTTGGTGGAATTTATATTTATTCATTAAAGGATAAAAATACTCGTGTAATATTGAAAAATATCCCAATTACAGATTTTGCATATAATCCTAAAAGTGATTATTTGTTTGCAATTTCGCATATAACAGGTGAATTTTTTGTTATTGATAAAAATTTTAATATATATGAAAAATTAAAGATTGATGGTTATCCTATAGATGTTGAAGTGCCAACTGATAATATTATTCTTGTGTTATCCACTGATGGTAGAGAATTAAAAATCATAAGACGATTTTGATATGAAATTAACATTTATAAAAAAGCTTTAATAATTTCTAGAGTTTTTTGATGTGATATGTTTAATTTATCCATGAAATTTTTTTGTATTTTTTCAAAGTCATAAGTTTTTAACTGAGATAAAGAATCAATTAAATCATCTTCATTTTTAAAAAAAAGATTATATTTTTTGTCAATTGTTTTGAATACTCTATAATTCTTTTGATTTTTATACATTATAACGGGTATTCCAAGATATAAGGACAAAATACCCCCATGTAGTCTATCCGATATTACAAATTCTGATTTTAACATTTTATTAATGATTTTATTTTCTTCTGAAACCGGGAAAGATATATTTATATTATTTTTGTATTTCTCAAAAAAATCATAGGCTATAATGGCATCTTGAGATTTGTTTAAAACTATAGGTGTTATACTATTTATATTAACATATTTTAGCAAATATATTATTTTGTCCCAATTTCGTTTGTTTTTTATTATTATAGATATATGGTATTTTTTTATATCTTTTTGAAATTGAAAGTTTTTGTATTTGATCATTCCAATGTCTGTGCCTAACTCAAAATGATTCGAAAATTTTTTTGCATACCTATAACTTGTCTCATCCCTTAATATTCCAGATAAATTTTTATATTTTAAAAGTTTCCTCATCCTTTTTATTGCATATTTATGTTTAAAATGTCCAAATCCCTGAGATAAAAATAATATGTGCTTTTTATAATGTTTTGCTATTTTAAATAAAAAATCATAATATAAAAAACTTCTCAATGATGTTTCTGTTTGAAAAATATTTCCTCCACCGTAAATAACTATATCACATTCTTTTATAATTTTTATTATTTTCTGGATATTATATTTATCAACTTTATGTATTTTAAAGCTGTAATTTTTAGTTATTTTTGTTTTATCCAATAATGTATAAACTTTTCCATCAAAATTTAATTCGCTAAAAATCTCTAATATTGATTGAAATAATAATTCATCACCCAGATTATTATATCCGTAATAACCTATAAGAAATATTTTATTCATGTCATCCATCTCCTTAGGTTTTTTTAGTTTTTTCATAGAACAATAATTCAGGAGGCGAGTAAAATGTTTTATAAAGATCTTGCAATAAATATTATACCAAAAGCATTAGATGCTGTTGAAACAAGACAAAAAATATATTCTCATAATATAGCTAATTATAACACACCAGGATACAAAAGAAAAGAAGTATCTTTTGAAGAAGAATTAAAGAAAGCTTTAGGGAATTCTGATGAGATTAAATTAAAAATAAATAATGGAAAACATATAAAAAATATACCGTCTGTTAATGAGGTGAGTTATAAGATTATTGAAGATAACTCGCGTTCAAATAGAGAAGATGGTAATAACGTTGATATTGATGTTGAAATGGTTAAAATGATGGAGAATACATTACAATACAATGCTTTAACAAAACTAATTAATTATAGATTTTCTGATTATAAAACTGTTATAGGAGGAATTAGATAAAAATGAATATCAATACTTTTAGAATAATGGATATTGCTGCAAGTGGTATGACGGCTGAAAGGTTCAGAACAGAAGTAATATCTAATAATCTTGCAAATGCGAATACTACAAGAACAGAAAATGGTGGCCCATATAGAAGAAAAATAGTAACATTCAAAGAAGTTTTAAACAAAAATAGGACTAAAAGAGATGAGCAATTATCTGGAGTAAGAGTTTCAAATTTAAAGGAAGATAATAGTCCTTTTAGATTAGTGTATGATCCAGGTCACCCAGATGCAGATGAAAATGGATATGTAAAATATCCAAATGTTAATCCTTTGAGGGAAATGGTCGATTTAATTAGTGCCCAGAGGGCGTATGAATCTAATGTTGCTGTTATAAATTCTGCAAAAACAATGTTTAATTCGGCATTATCTATAGGTCGTGGAGCTTAGGAGGTGTAATAGATGATAGAAAAAATACCAGGAGTATCAGGAATAAATGGAATTAATAATATAGCAAGGACGCAAAAAAGTAATAATACATCTTCAAAAAATTTGAATTTTGCTGACATTTTAAGAAATGCTATTGAAGATGTAAATAAAACTCAGAAAATTTCCGAACAAATGAGTGCAGATTATGCAGCAGGAAAAATAGATAATATTCATAATGTTATTATTTCTGCTGAAAAAGCATCTTTATCGTTAAAATTAACAACAGAAGTAACTAATAAGATAGTTCAGGCTTATAAAGAAATTATGAGGATGCAGATTTAGGTGATATGTTATGGATGAAATTATAAAAGCTGTAGATGAATTTTTTGAAAAAAATCCAGAGGCGGATTTTAGCTCTCTGGAAGTTTTTCTTTATAGAAATTTTAATAAAAAAGATGTTGAATTTTATTTTCAACTTATAGGAGAAGCAATTTTAAGTGCTGAAGGAGGTTTTAGAAATCCAATGAGTGTATTTTTAGAAAATGATCCAGATATTAAAATTATTAAAAATCCGGAAAAATCTTTACTTGAAAAATTAAATGTAGAAAAATGGCCTATATGGGAAAAAGAGATTTCTACTTTTGATTGGTATTATGATGATTCTGAAGTTTGTTATATTTTAAAAGGAAAGGTTATAGTTCATACTAAAAATGGTGACTATACTATTGAAAAGGGAGATTTGGTTAGATTTAGAAAAGGACTTTCATGCACTTGGGAAATACTTGAAGATATAAAAAAACATTATAATTTTGGTATAGATATATAGGATTGCAGATGCAATCCTTTTTTTATCTTAATATCCAAAAATAAAATTAATGCTATATTTCATATAAGCTTTTTGATAATTTGAAAAAATAAGAAAAATTTAGAATTTTACATTTAATAACAAATATTTGCTAATATATATGTATAATCTTTTGAATATGAATTTTTTGATTTTTGTTAATATGACTATAATTATAGTCAAGGGGGTTTTTTATGGATATTGAAAATTTGAAATTTTATAGTATTGCGGAAGCGAAAGCTAAATTTTCTAAAGCTGCAGAAGAATCAAAAAAAAATTTTGTAGTAATAACCAAAAACGGGAAACCAGAATTCGTTTTGATTGATTTTGAACGATTTAAAAAATTAATGAACTTTATTGACGAAATAAGAGATTTATATTTAATGGAGATCGGAGAACCTGGTAAATATAATGAAATAAAAGATTTATTTAAAGAGATTGAAAGTTTAGATGAATAATAGTTTATATGAATAATATGGAGGTGTTTTAAATGGCACAAGTTGTATTAGAAAATATTGATAAAGTTTACCCTAATGGGTTTCATGCTGTAAAAAATGCAAGTTTTACGATTGAAGACAAAGAATTTTGCGTATTATTAGGGCCATCTGGTTGTGGTAAAACTACAACTTTGAGAATGATTGCTGGTTTAGAAGAGATCACAAATGGGAAATTAATAATTGATGGTAAAGTTGTTAACGATGTTGAACCAAAAGATAGAGATATTGCTTTTGTTTTCCAGAATTATGCTCTTTATCCTCATATGACAGTATATGATAATATGGCGTTTGGATTGAAATTAAGAAAATTTCCTAAAGATGAAATAGATGCAAGGGTTAAAAATGCAGCTAAAATTTTAGATATTGCACATTTATTAGACAGGAAGCCAAAGCAATTATCCGGTGGTCAAAGACAAAGGGTAGCAGTTGGTAGAGCTATAGTTAGGGATCCAAAAGTATTTTTATTTGATGAACCTTTATCAAACTTAGATGCTAAATTAAGGGTTCAAATGAGAAGTGAGTTGAAAAAATTACATCATAGATTAAATGCAACAATTGTTTATGTTACACATGACCAAGTTGAAGCTATGACTATGGCTGATAAAATTGTTATTATGAAAGATGGTGTAATCCAACAAATTGGTTCTCCATATGATGTATACTTCAAACCAACAAACAAATTTGTTGCAGGATTTATTGGAACACCTCCTATGAATTTCTTGGAAGCAAGTGTAATCAGAGGAGAAGGTGGATTATGGATAGCATCAAACGGCTTTAAAGTGAAAGTACCAAAAGAATTTGAAGAAAAATTGGAGTCTTATGTAGATAAAGATGTTATTTTTGGTATTAGACCGGAAAATATTCATGATAAATCTATATATAAAGGAGAACATACTAATGATGTTATAAAAGGTGTTGTAGATGTTGCAGAACCATTAGGTAGTGAAACATTATTGCATGTAAATATAGCAGGTCAAGCGTTAGTTGCTAAAGTTGATCCAACTACAAAAGCTAAAGAAGATACAGAAGTAGAACTTATTTTGGAAATGGAAACAATGCATGTATTTGATAAGGAAACAGAATTAGCAGTTATTTAAAAAAGTAGTCTTATTAATTAATAAATTAGAGGCCCTTTTCTGGGCCTCGTTATTTTTGTTTATTAGCTATTTTTGTTATAATTAATATGGAGGTGTAAATATGGCAAATATTTTTGATATAGAAAATTATTTAAATAATCTTTTAGAAATTGATAAATTTAATGATTTTTGTTTTAATGGAATACAGATTGAAGGAAAATATGAAGTGAATAAAGTAGCCATTGGAGTATCTTTTAATAAGGAGTTTTTAGATGAAGCATTAAAAATTAATGCTGATATGTTATTGGTTCATCACGGGATTTTTGGAAAAGGTTTTTTCAAAATACGCGGATATTTGAAAAACAGAATATCGCCACTGATTAAAAATAATTTAACTTTGATGGGATATCATTTACCGCTTGATGCACATCCTGAATATGGAAATAATGTACAGATTGCTAAAAAGCTTGATTTGAAAATATTAGAACCTATTGATGTTGGTTTTATTTGCGAATATGATTCAGCAGTAGAATTTGATGTTTTTGAAAAAAAATTGAAAAATATATTTGAACGTGATGATTTATTAATATATAAAACTAAAAATTACGTAAAAAAAGTTGCTATTATATCAGGTGGAGGTTCTTATGCTTTAGAGTCACTTGAAGGTAAAGTTGATACATATATAACTGGAGAGGTTAAGGAACATATTAGAAATATTTCAAAAGAAATGGGGATAAATTATATAAATGCTGGACATTATTCAACAGAAACATTTGGAGTAAAATCTATTGCAAAATTATTGGAAAAAGAATTTAATTTAGAATGTATTTTTATTGATATATATAATGAAATTTAATTATTTTATGATATAATTATCCTGATAAAATTCAGGAGGGATTATATGAAAAAGATAATAATTTTCATAATTTTAATATATAGCATTATTATATTTTCAATAAATTTTTCAAAAAGCGGAAAAGGATATTATGAAATTCCTGCATACAAACCCCTTTTAGGAATTTCGTTGAATGAAGGACTTTTTGACGTAAACATGCCGTTTTTACTTGCTAATTTAGAATTTAAAAATGATTTTTATTATTTACCCTACACAAAATATTTATATAAAAGTAATGAGATTTTTGTATTGGGATTAATTGAAAGAAAAGAAGATTATTCAAATAGCGATTTTACTGTGTACGGTTCAAATAGCATAATAAATAAATATAATGAAGAAATAAAAAATGCTAATATTTCTATATTAATTTTATACAAAAATGTTTCTCTTCATGGTGTAAAGATTAGTCAGGAAAGTACGAATTTAAATTTGAATAATTTTTCATTTGTTATAAAAGATACATTTCCAAGAGAAATATATTCTTTAGATAATTCAGTATTTGAAAAATTTTATAAAGAAGATTTAAAAGAAGATAATTATATTTATTATAAAGTAAAAAATGGAGATACATTATATAGTATTTCAAGGATTTTTGGTGTTTCTATAGATTATTTGTTGAAAATTAATAATATAAAATCACCGGAATTGTTAAAAGATGGTATGTTTATTATTGTTGGCACATCAAAAAATTTTAAAGGTAAAGGTGAAATAAATGATTAACCATTATGATGCAATAAATTCAATTATTGCAAATATGCCTATTTCAAATTTCAGATTGATTTTAGGTATAAAAATATCAGAAAATTTGTTTAGAGTTATTACTTATTTTGACTCTGAAAAGATGGATTTTGATTTTTCTATAAACGGCATGTATTTCTCCGTAGAAGAGAAATTTCTTGTAAATAATTTTGACTCGGTTCTGTATGAAGAATCTATTAACAAACATTTTTTCGAAGGTAAAGAAGATTATTTTGCTGTTGGTCAAAATATTATTTTTAGGAAAGAAGTTGTTGGATTTATATATGTATTAATAGATAAAACAACAAAGTATGATAATATTAATACGTTAAAAGACCTTTTTTATGAACATTTGAAAAGTTTTTTAACCATTATTTTAGATACCAAAGACTATATTTTGAAAGAGTATTCAATTGAGCAAACAATAAATTCATTATTTTATATATTAAAAGCTCATGATGCATACACTTATTATCATTCCCTGAGAATAGCAGATTTATCAGTTCTTATTGCTGAGAAATTAAGTTTAAAACAGGAAGATATTGAAAAAGTATATTATGCAGCTTTAATACATGATCTTGGAGAAATATGGATATCTAAAGATATTCTCCAAAAATCTGAGAAACTTACACAACCTGAATTGGAACAGATAAAGCAGCACACACAAAAATTAGAGTTTTTATTTGCTGGAAATGATTATTTTTTAGAATTTGTTGAAATAGCTAAAAATCATCATGAGTATCTTGACGGTAGTGGATATTCAAAGAAAAGCAAATACGACCTTTCTATATTATCAAGAATTTTAGCTGTTGCTGAAGTAGTTGATGCGTTGCTTTCAAATAGGCCGTGGAGAAAGGCAATGAAAATAAAAGATGCAATAAAAATATTATTAAAAATGGTAGAAAACAATAAGTTAGATGAAAAAATAGTAAAAGCTGTTATAAAAATAATACCTGAATTTTATGGAGGATTATCTCAAAACACATTTATGAAATATAATGATGTATTTGTTACGTTTGATTATAAAGGTAAAGATATAAGGATTGATGCTAAAATTATTGATCTCAAAAAAGATTATATTAATCTATATCTCCCAATAAAAACAGTGGAAATTGAAAAAGATATTATTAATATTAATGAAAAATTTCTTGAAATGAAGAAAGAAATTTACCTGGAATATTATTCTGGAAACAATTCTATTCTAAAAAATTGTACAATAGTTGGAAAAAATCGTTTAGGATATATTTTGAAAATTAATAAAGATATTGAAGAAAATGAAATTATTTCTGTAAAATGGAATTTGAATGGTATAGGAGTTCCACTAAAAAGGGTTGTTTTTGTAAATAAATATGTGTGGCGTCTTGATAATGAAAAAGCTTTTAAAATTAACATAGAGAGTATTTCAAATAAAAATATAATTTTTTATGCATTGAAAGATAAAATAAACAAAATGTCAGATAAAAAAATTTTAATAACCTTTGAAGCTATGAAGTTGAAAATTAATTTAGTAGGTGAAATTATATATAAAGAGGAAATTTTTAGTGGTTATTATCATTGTGATTTTAAAATAGGTGAAATCACAGATGAAGAATATACAAAATTAATTCAAATCATCAATTTACGCCAGGAACAATTAAAAATGTTACATTAAATTCGGGATGTCCCGAATTTTTTCTTAAAAACAAAATAATTGTAACTTTTTATATTGACATAAAAAATATTTTAAGGGTATAATAGGTGAAGGTATATATAGAAAAATTTTAAAAGGAGGAATTCTAATGAAAAGAACATACCAACCTTCAAGAAGAAAGAGAAGAAGAACACATGGATTTTTAGCAAGAACTAAAACTCCAGGTGGAAGGGCTGTTTTAAGAAGAAGAAGAGCAAAAGGAAGAAAAAGATTAGCTGTTTGATATGAAAGAGACTTTTAAAAAAAAAGAAAGAATTCATTTTAAAAAGGATTTTGACAAAGTTTTTTCTTGTGGAAAGAGACATATTGATAAGTATTTTGTAATAGTTTATACCAAAAATAATTTAAATTTTTCAAGAATTGGTATTACTATAAAAAGAAAATTTGGAAAAGCTTATAAAAGGAATAGATTAAAAAGATATATTCGGGAAATATATCGAAAGAATAAAGGTCTCTTTCCACAAGATTATGATATTGTATTTTTGCCAAGAAAAAAGCTTTCTAAAGATTTTGATAATATGTCTTTTAATAATATTAAAAATATTATTTTAGATATAATGGAGCGTATAAAATGAAAAGATTATTATTATGGTTTATAAAGTTTTACAAAAAAAACATTTCGCCTTATAAACCTTCAAAGTGTATTTATTATCCAACATGTTCAACATATACATATGAAGCAATTGAAAAATTTGGTGCATTTAAAGGAATGTATTTAGGAATATTAAGAATTCTCAGATGCCATCCTTTCCATCAGGGCGGGATTGATCCAGTACCAGAAAAATTTTCGTTTATACCACAAATAAAAAATAAACAAAGGGGTGTAAAAAATTGAAGAAAGTACTTTTAATTATAGGACTTATAGTCCTAGGAGTTTTTGTTTTTTCACAAACACCAGAATATAGCATTACTTCGTCTTCAACAGAAATTAATTTGCAAATGAGATTATATAAAGTTTCTTTTGATAATCTGGGGCATATGAAAAGTTTTGAAATATTACAAGATAGAAGCAATACATTATTCACCAAAATTTATAGTTATTATAATGATAGTTTTGATATATATGACGAAAATGGTAATGAATTATTGCCAACTTCTTTTGATATTTCAGAAGATCATATAAATAAATTCGTAGAATTGAATTTTTATTTTGAAAATGGAGGAATAAAGAGTTATAAATTTTTCAACACTCCATATTATGATTTTGAGATTTCTTTTAAAAATTTATACGGAAAAGTGATAATTCCTACTATCTCGTATCCTAACACAGTTGCTGTTGAAAATGAATTATTAATATCTTATCTTGAAAAACCTATAAAATCCATTTTCATATTTGATGCCTCAGACTTGAATATTGAAGACCAGTCTATTCAAATTACAACTGATAAAACTTTTAAAGCATATATGGGTCCGAGAAAATATATATTCATTAAACAGGTTTTCCCACAAAAATACGATAGAATAAGGGAATTATCCAAAACTGTTGGTGCAATTAATTGGTTATGGTATATAAATTATGGATTTGTAACATTTTTATGGTGGTTATATAGATTTACAGGAAATTTTGGTTGGGCTATAATGATATTTACTTTAGTTATAAGATTAATTTTATATCCTTTGTATCATAAACAAACTAAATCTATGATAGAAATGAGAAAGTTGCAACCTGAAATAGAAAAGATAAAGAAAAAATATAAAGACCCACAAAGACAACAACAGGCATTAATGGAATTATATAAAGAACATAAAATAAATCCAGCTGGAGGCTGTTTGACAGCTTTTATACAACTTCCAATATTCTGGATATTATATGGAGCTATTAATTATTATCAGGGAACTTTTGCGTATAATCCGAGATTTTTGCTATGGACAGATTTATCTCAGGGTGGATTTTCCCAGAATATAATTTTAGTGCTTTTAAGTGTTGGAGCCTATTTATATAACTCATTGCAATCTGCAACTGATAGAAAAACTGCATGGAACACAGCTATTATGATGGTAGTATTTCCATTTTTATTCATAGGATTGCCAACGGGTATATTTATTTACTGGGTAACCAATGCGATTTTACAGGTATTTATTACTGCTTATGTTAATAAGAAAAATCATATAAAAGGTTTAACATTGAGAGAATTTCTTGGTTTAGGGCCTAAACCCTATAAAACATCAAAATAGTTGCAATAATTAGGAGGTGCTCAAAGTGAATATTAAGATTCGAGAAAAAAACTTTGAAGGTAAAAGTATAGATTTAGCGTTTAATGAAGCGGTGAAATTTTATAGTGTTTCTCCAGAAGAAATAAGTTTTGAAGTTATTCAACAACCTAAAAAAGGATTTTTGGGAATAGGGAATAAAATGGCGATTATTAACGCTTTTTTAAATGAAAAATACTTGATGAACAGATTAAATGAATTTTTAAGTTCTATTCTGGAAAATTTTGATGGAGATTTTAATTATTCAATAAATTTTCAGGGTAAGAACGTATTGATAAGAATGGAAGGAGAAGGTTTGGGAAAATTAATAGGTAAATATGGAAGAACTATTGGAGCTATGCAACATATACTTTCAATATACATTAATAGATTATCAAGCACAAAAATAGATGTTAATCTGGATGTAGGGGAATATAGACGAAAGAAAAAGGAAAAAATTTATGAAATAGTTGATAATGCTATTAAAAGATTAAATGAAGAAAATGAAAGAATCGAATTAGCTCCTATGTTTTCATATGAAAGGCGTATTGTCCATGAGTATGTAAGAAAGAATTATCCTGATTTAGAAACAGAATCTATTGGATTAGAACCTTATAGAAAAGTTGTTATAAAACTTGCAAAGTCTCATATTAAAGCATAGAAATATAAAAAAGAAAAAGGGAATGCCCCTTTTTCTTTTTTATAATATAATATGAAATACAAAATAAGATGTTAATATTATTTTATTTTTAAATATTTCAACAGTATAAATACGATGTCCAAAAAGTAAAGTTGCTCAAACCTTGATTGTTAATCCTCAAAAATAGCTCATTCTCGCCGGTCGTATCAGACTTACATCCATGTTCGGTATTTTGCATCCGTGCAAAATTGACCGGCTACATTTTACGCTTAGATTTTTTATAAAAAATCTAAGGTGAATAGTTTTTTTGTATTTTATAGAAAATAAAAATTTAAACCAATACCCGCGGTAGCGTGTATGGACAATCTGCGAGTTTTCGCTTGCTTTACTAATTGAACAACGTACAGTATAAATTATTTTAAAATTTTAGATATCAGAGTTTAGAAAAAATATTATATTTCTCTTTTTTGTAGTATAATAAAAGTGCATTTAAATAATTCAATATTCGTTTTTGTTCTCCAACGGGGGTGAGAGCATGTTTATAAATCCATTATCAGGAAATTCAACACAAAAACCTGAAAATAAGAAAACCAAAAATAAAAAAACTAAAAAAGGTCATACTGTAATGAAAAGAAAAAAGATTTCTTTTACAGAAGTTATGGAATTAAATGAAATAGAAATAATAAAAAAAGATTTAAATAAACTTCTTGAAAAAATTGAAGAATACGGTGCTGAATTTAAAAGATCTCCAATAGAAAGAAATCTGGAAAAATACAAAAAAAGTGTGAAGAGTTTTCTAAAAAAGGTAGAAAAAAACTTATATCTTTTAAATTCCAGAGCCAATTTCAAAGAAAGAAATTTTTATATAATAGCAGAAAAAATAAATGAGGATCTCAAAACAATCACAGACGAACTCTTAAAAAATGAAAGTGGAGCCTTTATTTATGCTAAGAAAATTGATTCAATTAATGGATTACTGCTTGATTTGTATAAATAATGGGGTGATAAAAATTATAGCTAGCAATATTTCTAAATTTAAAGGAAGCTCAGTATGTCTTGTGAATCAAAATAAATTCGTTTTAAATAATATGATTGAATCTATAAAAAAAACTGTGAGCATAAATGATATTTTTGAAATCTTTCCCGAAGGAGGGAATATCAAGATTTCTGAAATCAGAGAAATGCAGGAATTTTTGCTATATAAACCAAATTTTTCAGATTACAAATTGATAATTATTCATGAGATAGATAAAATGAATATACAGGCTGCAAATTCAGCACTAAAAATTCTTGAAGAACCTCCTGACTTTACAATAATAGTAAGTACCACAATGCGATGGTATAATCTTTTACCTACTATTAGAAGCAGATTATATAAAATATTATTACCTAATCCAGATTTTTTGAATAAAATAAAAGGAGTATGTCCTGAATGTTATGTTAATTTATCTTATTCCATAAAAAACGATTTTGAATGTGCTAATTATATATTGGAAAATCCACAAAAAAGAGAAAATATATTAAATACAGTAAAGTCATTCCCGGATCTAGACGCATATAATATTGTAGAATATATTATGAATGAAAAAGATGACATAGAAAATAGAATTTATAAATATGAAGCTTTTTTTGAATTAATAAAAAGATTTGAAAAACTAAATTTAATAGAAATTCAAAATATAATTGATAAAATATTGTCGTATAAAAATAAAATAGACGATAAGCTAAAAACACTAAAGTTTTTCTCGAAATTATTTTTGGCATTATACCATGATTCATTTATATTTTCTTTGACCAATTATTGGAAAGAATTTTATTCATTAAATATGGTTTATTTTTTTGGACTATACAACTTCGATCTTGACTTCAAAAAGATATATGAAAATATAAAATGGTGTGAAGATATTTCCAAAAGTACTATTTCAAATTTTAATTTTGACTTAACTATACAAACTATGTTTTTAAGATTTATTCAGGCTTTTTTTAAAAATAAGGAGGACTCAATATGATTAATTTAAAGGCTTTAGTATATGGTGTGGAAACTACAAAATTATCTCCTATACAATATTATGCAGGAAATGGGGAGGATATTAAAATAAAAGATCTGGTTTTAGTTAACACAGAGATGGGATTAGATGTTGGAAGAGTTGTATCTGGACCGAAAGAACTGACTTTTGAAGAAATTGGGTATGAAGTAACTTCAATTCTAAGAAAGTTAAATGATGAAGATTTAGAAAAATATTCAGAAAATAAAAAGTTGGCAGAAAAAGCAAAAAAAATTACAGAAATAAAAGCTAAAGAATTGGGACTTCCTATGAGAATCTTATCTGCACGATATATGTTTGATAGGTCAAAAATAATTGTATATTTTGGTTCTGATACAAGAGTTGATTTTAGAGAATTAGTAAAAGACTTAGCAAAAGAATTTAAGGCAAGAATTGAATTAAGGCAAATTGGTATAAGAGATGAAGTAAAAATGATAGGAGCAGTCGGACTATGTGGTCAGATGACGTGTTGTTCAAGGTTTTTAAGAAAATTTGATTCAATAAAAATGGAAATGGCAAAGACTCAACAAATGTTAATAAACACAGCTAAAATCTCAGGTCGTTGCGGACGATTAATGTGTTGTCTTGCATATGAAAATGATTTTTATGAATCCACACTAAAATGTATTCCAAATGAAGGAACGACTATAGAATATGAAAACGTTCCCGCAAGAGTAATTACAGTAAATGCATTTCTAAAGCAGGTTACTTTACAAATAATTGAAAATAATCAACCGGTAATGGTTAAATTACCTTTCGAATATTTCAAAAAGAAATGTCCTTTAGGTGATTAAAATGCAAAATATTGGGAAATTATTAATATCTTCAGGTATTTTAATGATATTTTTAGGTTTTATTTTTTATTTTTCTAATAAAATACCTTTTAAATTTGGGCATCTTCCGGGAGATATAATAATAAAAAAGGAAGGTTTTATCTTTTATTTTCCAATAACATCGGCAATATTAATAAGTATTATATTAAATTTTTTATACTTAATTATAAAAATTTTTATAAAATAGATTATAACGATAAAAGGAGGAGTATAGATGAAAAAATCTTTAAATGAATTAAAAGAGTTAGCAAAAATTTGCAGAGGAGACATTATAAAAATGACAACTGTGGCAAAGTCCGGACATCCTGGAGGTTCTATGTCATCTATTGACATGTATTTGAGCGTTTTTAATCTGGCAAATATAGACCCAAAAAATCCATACGATTATAAAAGAGATAGAGTGGTTATAAGTCATGGACATACTTCACCTGGCGTTTATTCTGCATTATCAAGATTGGGTTTTTTAAATCCAGATGAAGTAATTGCAGGATTCAGACATTCAGGTTCTATATTTGAAGGTCATATTACAAGAGGAATTCCTGGAATTGAATGGACTACAGGTAATTTAGGACAAGGTTTATCTGCTGGAGTGGGTATGGCATTAGCATCAAAAATAACGGGAAATAATTATCACGTTTTTGTTTTGCACAGTGATGGTGAAGCACCAAAAGGTCAAATTGCCGAAGCAAGAAGAACAGCTAAAAAAGAAAATTTAAATAATCTAACTGTATTGGTAGATTATAATGATATACAAATCTCTGGAAGAGCAAGAGATGTTTTATATGTTGATCTTTTTAAAGAATATGAATCTGCTGGATGGAATATTATAGAAGTAGATGGACATGACTTTGAACAATTATTTAATGCAATAGAAGAAGCTAAAAATTATAAATTAGGGCCTACTGTAATTATTGCCAAAACTATTATAGGAAAAGGCGTATCTTTTATGGAAAATAGGCATGAATATCATGGAGCACCTCTAAATGATGTTGAAGCAGATAAAGCTTTAAAGGAATTAGGTGTGGAAAATGATATAGAAAAATATAAAGAAATGAGAAAAACCTTACCTTTATTAAGGAAAAAATTAGAATTTGATGATTATGTGATAACAGCCGATGCAGGAACACCTATCACCTATACCAAAGAAGATAAAGTAGATAATAGAGGAGCTTTTGGAAATGCAATAGCAGATTTAGCCAAGATTAATAAAGGAAAAATTGTAGCAGTAGATTGTGATTTGAAACCTTCAGTAAAATTAGGTAAATTTGAAAAAGTTAGTCCGGAAACATATGTTCAAATAGGTATTCAGGAACATAATGCAGCTACAATTGCAGGTGCAATGTCCGTTTGTGGTGTTATACCATTTTTTGCTGATTTTGGAGTTTTCGGATTAGATGAAACATTCAACCAACAGAGATTAAATGACATAAATCATACGAACTTAAAAACAGCAGTAACTCATTGTGGTATAGATATTGGTGAAGATGGAAAGACTCATCATGAAATCAATTATATTGGAATTGTAAGGAGTTTCTTTGATACAAAATTAATAGTACCAGCAGATCCTAACCAAACAGATAGAGCAGTTAGATATGCTGCATCAACATTGGGGAATGTTGTAATTGCAATGGGCAGGTCGAAAATACCTGTAATATTAGATGAAAATGGTAATCCATATTTTGGTGAAACTTATGAATTTGAATATGGAAAGATGGATATATTAAGAAAAGGAGAAAAGTTAACAATTTTAACTCATGGCAGTGTAGCTTATAAAGCAGTTAAAGTTGCTGATAAATTGAAAAAAGAAGGTATAAATATATCAGTTATAAATGTATCTGCTCCTTTAGAATTTGATGCATCGAAAATATCTGAATACATCGATAACTCTCATATAATAATTTATGAAGACCATAATAAATATAACGGATTAATGGTAGAATTTTCAAAATCTGTGGTTGAAAACAGATTATCCCCTCTAAGTGTTGAAAATTTAGGTATTGATAATTATTCTCCATCTGGCAATAATGAAAATTTATTTAAAATATTTGGATTAGATGAGGATTCCTTATACGAAAAAATTAAGGAGAAAATCAATAAATGAATGATTTTGAAAAGAAAATTGTAAAAAAAGTTAAAAAAATTATTGATATTGAAAATATCGATGAAGAGCTTCTTTTCGAAGCTCTTTGTCATTCTTCATATTCTAATGATTATAATTCAAAAGGTCGTCCTATAAAATCAAATGAAAGACTCGAATTTTTGGGGGATTCTGTATTAAATTTGATTATAGCTGAACATTTGTTTAAGAATTATAATCTAAATGAAGGAGATATGGCAAGAATCCGTGCAACTGTTGGAAGTGAATTAATATTATTTGAGACTGCTAAGAGATTAAAATTAGGAGAGTATATTTTACTTAGTAAAAATGAAGAAAAATTTGGTGGAAGAGAAAAGCATTCAATAATTTCAGATCTATTTGAAGCTATATTAGGAGCCATTTATTTATCCTTAGGGTTTGAAACAACCAGAGAATTTGCTATAAAAAATTTAAAAAACTTTATTAAACAATCAATAGAAGGGAAATTATTTTTAGATTATAAAACGCGGCTTCAAGAGTTAACCCAAAAAGATTTAAAAATAAGACCGGAATATAAACTTGTAAGGCAGGAAGGACCTCCACATAATAGAACGTTTATAATTGATGCTATAATAAATGGAAAAAGATATGGACGAGGAATAGGAAAATCTAAAAAAATAGCAGAACAGCTGGCAGCAAAAGAGGCCTGTGAAAATTTTAGTGGTGATATGGATGGAAAATAAAATACATTTTGTTAAAATGCAAAATACAAAATCTATATCGTTAACTAGAAGTTTTTGTTATCTTAATTGTAAACACTGTAACAAGCACTATCTAAAAAACATGGCAACAATAAATGATATTGAGAAATTATCTGATATGAGTTCATTATTATTAAGTGGAGGAATGAATGAAGAAATAAAGGTTCCTGTATATAATTTTGTTGAAAAATTAAAACAGTATAAAGATAAATATAAATTCAAATATAACTTACATACAGGTTTTATGAATTATAATGAATTAAATCAGATTAAGGATATTAGTGATGCAATATCTTTTGATTTAGTTGGAAATAAAGAAACAATGTTAAATGTTTATGGAATAGATAAGTTTGAAGAAATGTGGAGAACTTTTGATGATTTAATAAATTTAGGATTCAATGTAAAACCGCACATAACTATAGGATTGAATGGTGGAAAATTAACACATGAAATTGATGTGTTAAAAAGACTAAAAAATTATAAAATAGATGAAATAATATTTCTAGTTTTTATCCCTACTAAAGGATCGTATTTTGAAAAAAATAATCCCCCACAAATAGAAGAAGTATTTGAAGTATTTTATGAAACCAAAAGTATTATGAAAAATGTAAAATTGACCCTTGGATGTATGCATCCAAAAGGAATGTATAGGAAAAAATTACAGGAAAAATTACTTTTTATTGCAGATAAAATTGTTCAACCTGTAAAACATACTGTAGAATTAGCAGAAAAATTAGAATTTGAAATAACTTGGAGTTATGAGTGTTGCGTATTTTAAGGAAGGTAAAATTAGGAGAGTTTTAAATCAGGAGGGCTTTGAAATGGTTAAAAAAAATATATTAGATTTTTCTTATGACGAGTTAATTGAAGAATTTAAAAAAATAGGTTTACAAAAATTTAGAGTTGATCAGGTTTTAGATTGGATATTCAAAAAAAACATTTTTGATTTTTTTGAAATGACAAATTTATCCAAATCTCACAGAGAACTTCTGGATAAACATTTTTACATATATATTCCTGAACCAATTGAAATTCAGGAATCAAAAAAAGATAAAACTACAAAATTTCTCTGGAAATTAGAAGATGGAAAGACAATAGAATCGGTTTTATTATTCTATCCAAATAGAACTTCCGCATGTATTTCAACACAGGTTGGTTGTGCTTTGAAATGTAAATTTTGCTCAACTGGAGCAAGTGGCTTTGAAAGGAATTTAAGTTCTGGAGAAATAGTATCACAAGTTCTGGCTATAGAAAAATTAAAAAACGTAAATATTAATAACATAGTACTAATGGGAATGGGAGAGCCGTTATTAAATTATGATAATGTATTAAAGGCCATTAGAAACTGGAATAATAAAAAAATGAAAAATCTTGGTGCAAGAAGAATAACTATTTCAACAGCTGGAATAGCTGATAAAATAGAAGAATTAGCAGATTTTGAATTAGATACCAGGCTTTCTGTATCGTTACATGCGCCAAACAATTATATAAGAGATAAAATAATGCCAATTAATGCTAAATATCCAATAGAAGAAGTAATACAATCCTGTAAAATTTATCAGGAAAAGACAAAAAATAGAGTGACTATTGAATATATAGCAATAAAAGGATTAAATGATGAGGAAAAGTATGCAGAAGAATTGGCAGAATTGTTAAAAGGATTAAAAGTAATGGTTAATATAATACCGATAAACCCAAATCCAGCAGGATTTGAAAGACCTTCAAAGAAATTTTTGAATAATTTTATAAGCAAATTGAAGGAATATAACATAGAAGCCACATTGAGGGTTGAAAAGGGCACAGATATTGATGCTGCATGTGGGCAGTTAAAACTAAGAAAAAGAGGAATAAATTTGAAATGAAATTTTTGTATATTAGAGAACGTATAAAAAAATTTTTATACAATTTTTTTATGTATATATTAGGGGCAATTACAGGAGGTTTAATTTTACTCCTGATTATATTTATCTTTGTCAATAATTATACATATGTTGTCATCCCTGATGTAAAAGGAGAAGAAAAAGACACGGCAATGAAGGCACTAAAAGAAACAGGATTAATTCCAATAATTCAGGGAATTGGTGATACAGTATTATATACTGAACCATCAGCAGGATCCAGAGTAAAAAAAGGAAGGCACGTGTTTATACAATTAGGAAAAATAGAAACGCTTAAAGTACCAGACCTGATAGGTGTTCCTCTGGAAGTAGCAGAACAGTTTTTAACAGCATACAAATTAAATTATAAAATAATAAAAATATATAATTCTGATACTAAAATAGAAACAGTTATAGATATTGAACCAAAGCCGGGAACGAATGTAAATAAAGGCGATACTATATTATTAAAAATATCTTCCTCGGAGGTGAATAGGTGAATATACGCAGAGGCATAGTGACTCGTTTTCATTCAAATACGTTGGAATTATTTGATTTAGAAACAAGGGAAAAGATAACAGCATTTCTAAGGGGAAAATTCAAATTACAAAAGATTACACCAATAGTTGGTGATTATGTGGATTATTCATTTGAAAATGGTGTAGCTAAAATAGAAAATATTCTTCCTAAACGCAATATGCTTTACAGACCAAAAATTGCGAATGTTGATCAAACAGTTTTAGTAACCTGTTTAAAGAGCCCAAAAGTAGATTATTTAATAATAGATAAATTTCTTATTCAGGTAGAAAAAAATAATTTGAATTGTATAATAGTGTTAAATAAAGTAGATCTATTAACTAAAGATGAAATTGATAAATTTTTAGAAATATATTCACCGTTATATCCTGTAATACTGGCAAGCGCAAAAAAAGAAATAGGTATTGAAGAGATAAAATTACACTTAAAAAATAAAATATCAACATTTGCTGGAATGTCAGGAGTAGGGAAATCTTCTTTATTAAATGCAATTAATCCCGGTCTTAAACTTCGAGTGGGTAGAATATCCGATAAACTACAGCGTGGAAAGCATACAACTACATACACAGAATTATTAAAATTTGATTTTGGTGGATTTGTTGCAGATACTCCGGGGTTCGCAGCTTTTGAAATATATGATTTTAAACCTGAAAAATTACAGGAATATTTTGTAGAATTTCATGAACATTCTATGTATTGTGGTTTTAGTGATTGTGTTCATATAAATGAGCCGCATTGTGGTGTGAAAGAAGCTGTGGAAAATAACCAAATATCCGAAGTGAGGTATAAAAATTATTTAAAAATATATAATGAAGTGGAAGAATATAATAAAAAAATAAGGAGGAAAAGATGGAAATGAAAATATATCCTTCAATTTTAGCCGCAGATTTTTCAAAATTAGGAGAACATATAAAAAGTGTAGAAAATAATATTGATGGGATTCATTTAGACATAATGGATGGAGTATTTGTACCGAATATTTCTTTTGGTAGTCCAATAGTAAAATATGTGAGAAAAATTACAGATAAATATCTTGATACACATTTGATGATTATAGAGCCAGATAGGTATATAGAAGATTATGCTAAGATGGGAGTAAATGGAATAACAGTTCATTATGAGGCAGTTACACACCTTCATAGAACAATTACAAAAATTAAAGAATTAGGGTGCGATGCAGGAGTATCATTAAATCCGCATACCCCTGTATTGCTCCTGGAAGAAATACTCCCATTTGTTGATAGAGTATTAATTATGAGTGTAAATCCTGGATTCACAGGGCAAAAGTTTATACCAGAAATCTTTATGAAAATAAAAAAATTAAAAAAGCTAATAGATGAAAAAGGGTTGAATACAGTAATTGAAGTAGATGGAGGCGTTGGATTGAAAAATATTAGAGCGCTTTATAATTCAGGAGTTAGAGAATTTGTAGTTGGTGCTGGTGTATTTCATCAGGTGAATCCATCAGACGCAGCTAAAAGATTGAAAGAGGTTGGTATGGGAATATGATAATTTATCTTGCGACTAATAATAAACATAAATTAAAAGAAGTTAATGAAATAAAACCTAAAAATTTTGAAATTAAAGGAATGTTTGAAATTCTGAAGAATTTTGAAGTGAATGAAGATGGCAAAACATTCCTTGAAAATTCTATAAAAAAAGCGATAGAAACAGCTCATGTTTTAAGAACGCCGGTTATATCGGATGATTCAGGATTGGAAATAGAAATATTAAACGGTTTTCCAGGAATATATTCTGCAAGATTTATGGAAAACAAATCATATAAAGAAAAGATGAAACATATTTTAAAGAAATTAGAAAATGTACCTTTTGAAAAAAGAAATGCGCGTTTTGTTTGTGTAGCAACATATTTTGATCCTAAAAATAATATTTTGTTCTCAGTTGAAGGTGAAGTAAGAGGTAAAATAGCTTATTCAATTCTGGGAAAAAAAGGTTTTGGATATGATCCAATTTTCATTCCTGAAGGAGAAACCTTAACTTTTGGACAATTAGGTGAAGAAGTAAAAAATAAAATCAGTCATAGAAAGCGAGCCTTTCAAAAACTTTTTTCTATATTGCTTAATATTCCAAAATTAGAAATCATTTCTTAAAGAACTTAACCTTTTGTTTTCTTGACTTTTTAAAAATTTTTTGATATTATATATTTCGGTTATGAAAAAGATTTCAACCGAATTGCCCCCATCGTCTAGCGGCCTAGGACATTGGCCTTTCACGCCAAAGGCACGGGTTCAAATCCCGTTGGGGGCGCCAGAAAAAACGAGTGGGTGCTTAGCTCAGCTGGGAGAGCGTCTGCCTTACAAGCAGAAGGTCGTAGGTTCGATCCCTGCAGCACCCACCATTTTATTAGCGGCCAGGTAGCTCAGTTGGTAGAGCACTGGACTGAAAATCCAGGTGTCGACAGTTCGATTCTGTCCCTGGCCACCACGAAAATCCCCGATTTTTCGGGGATTTTTTTGTTTTTTTATACTAAATTATTTTTTATCCATTTTTTCATCTTTTTTTATTCTTTCTTTATACAATATATATTCCTGCTTTTTGTTCTTTTTAATATTTTTGCTACTTTTATTGTTGTCAGGTAAACAATTATTTTTTTGTAGTTGTTTGATGAATCAAGTCATCTCAAAGTTTTTTTGCCAATTATTTATAAAACATTTATAATATAAATTTAATAATTCTAATATAAAGATAATATATTGATATTTTTTTATAACATTTAGTAATTAAAATATAATAAAATATTAATATGTTATAAAATTTACTAATTATTAACTATAACTTTTTTTTTTTACTTTTTAAGTATATAATAATAATGTATTCATCCGGATGATGCAAATTTATCCAAGGAGGGGATTTTATGAATGCTGTATATTTATCTACAGGCACTGCAAATGGTTCGTATTATGCGGCAAATAATAACAAAATTCTGGGGAATGGAAATACATCTACTACAGTTGATGCTGGTAGTTATTCGGAGCGTTATAATAATACTATAACTATTCAGGGCACTGTACAAGGTATTCAAGGAACGGGCGGCGGCGGAACAGCTGATATTTTAAAACTAACACATAGATGAAGCATATTTTTAAATAGCTTTGAATCTTATAATAAGGAATTTTTATTATTACCACTATTTTATAATAAAAATAAAAAAGTTTTTTCCCCTACGCATTTTATTGCAAATTTTTATTTTTAAGGTGATAATATGAAAGATATTATTGACTATATTAATATGACTATATATATTTTAGGTTCTATATTTATAAAAAATTTATCTAAAATATATGATCTAAATACCTATTATAATTTTTTTAGCAACGGTTTTTATATAATATTTGTTATCGAATCGTTATTAATAATTTCATTTTTAAAGAAACCATCCATAAAAAATGAAATAAAAAAAACTTTTAAACTTAAAAAGTTTTATATTCCATTTTATATTATTCTTTTAATAATTATAGTTTATTTTTATTTAAAGTATTTTTTCATTAGAAAAGCTCTTTTTTTTACTTTGATTATTGGTGGCGTTAGTGAAGAATACTTTTTTAAAGCGTATCTTTTTAATTCGTTTAAAGAAAAAAAATACAATATTTTATTAATTTATATAGCTTTATCATTAGCCTTTACATTGTCTCACTATTCAATACAAACTTTTAAAATACCATATAATTTTAAACTTTTTGAATTTACATTTTTATATCAATTTTTCACATTGATTTTCTATACTTATATAAAAGATATATATATATTATCAGGAATTCATATAATAGTAAATCTTTTTTCGCTAAAATGAAGGAGGCTGTTTTCAATGAGGAAAAATCTTTTTTTAATTATTTTTATATTTATTTTACTTATACCCTCAATATATATAATAAAAAATACATCTGTAAAAAAAATGTATTCTTTTAAAAATCTTATTAATTCATCTTATATGTTTAAGGATAATAAAGGGAATATATATGTAGGATTTAGAAATAATAAATTATATTCATTTTCAAAAAATTTTAAAAAAAATTGGGAAAAAATTTTTGATTCAAACGTTTTAAGTTTTATACCTTTAGAAGATAAACTAATATTAACAACCAATAATTCTAATTTATATATGTTAAATTTAAAAGGTAAAGTTTTAAAAAAAATAAGTTTTGATTATAAGTTTATAATTTTAAAAGGGAAAATAACTGATAATAAATTTATAGTTTTATATCAAGATAAAAATTATTTACCATCATTAGGTGAAATGATTATTGAAAATTCTGGATATATTCAAATAAATGAGTTTTCTTTATATTTAGATACTTATATATCAGCTTATGAATACTTAAAAATATATCCTTTAAATAATAACGATTATTTTTATTTCAAGAAAACAAAAGATACTATTATCAAAGTTATCATATCTCATGATGAGGAAAAATTACCTTATGTGAAAAAGGTAATTCCTATAAAAACCGCTTTTATTATAAAAGATCCGAAATACATAAAATATGGGTTTCCTATTTATTACAACGAAAAAATTATTTTTAGCATAAACAATTTTTTTTATATTCAAAATACCAAAGATAAATCAGAAATATTTATAAATTTAGAAAATTATTATAAATTTAAAGATTATAAGCCGAAAATTAATTCGAATATTATTTATTATATTAACAATTCATATTTTACTACAAATTTTGGCGATTTATTTGAAGTTTCAATTAATAGTGGGAACGTTAAAAGATACAAAATAAAAGCTTATGGTGATAGCAGTTTAATAAAAAAATATGGAAACAAATTATATATTTTATCTGGAAATAATTTTATTATCTTTGACACAAAAGATAAAACTATTAAAAGAAAAGAGTTTGGTGATAGTTATTTTAATTTTGTCATTATTGATGAAAATAATATTATTTTAATAAATAATGGTTTAATGTCTAAATTATTAAATTTATAATTTAATAAAACAAATGCCCTTATATAAGGGCATTTGTTTTATTCTACAAGATATATTTTAGCTTCTCCAGGATTCAAATTCACATTAAGCCATGCGCCTTCATCCCATCTAAAATCACATTTTCTATAATTTTCCAGTAATAAACTAATTCTATGATTTCCTCGCCATGTATGATAACCTAAATCCACACCAAAAGATATTGCTTTATCAAAATTCAGATTAACAGGTATTAATAAGCCATTATTTCCATTCCAGTAAAAAATTGAAAATACTTTATCCATATGCTCAATATATCTATAATTGCTTATATTTGATATTAAATCAATATATTCTTTCTTTATCTTTCCAAGAACGGTTAGTAATCTAACCATATGTTTGTCCACATCCCAATGAAGGGCATAATAATCAAAAAATGCTAATTTCCCATAAAACGGATCTGTAGGTTTTAAATACTTATATCTCTCCTCTTCTGGTTTTTCAAAATCGAGCCCTAAATTCATAGGTTGTTTTTCAAAAATTTCACTTCCTGAATTTATAACGGTAATTCCATTTGGCATAAACGTATTTACAACTGCTGATAATTTTGAAAATAATTCTTTACCTTCTCTTGTTACAGCTCTTGGAGAATCTGGGGTTTCTGATGTCGCAAATGATGGGAGTTCTAAGTTTGGCATAATATCTCTAACAGTTTTTACAAACCAGCTTTCTTTATGTCTAGGCTCTGCCCACCATGTATTTCCTAAAATAGCATCATAACCACTTATTTTAGCTTTCTTATGATTGTCCATAGCTAATTCTTCAGCGATAATTGCAAATGACGGATCATAATTTTTTGCATTTGAAATGATTCTATGTTCTAATTCTTTAGGTAATGCATGCCCCATGTCGAGTCTTGCGCCATCTATGCCGAAGTTTTTCTGAAAATATGGCATAATATTGGAAATCATATCCCATAATTTCTCGTTTTTTTGCGTTCCGGGGAATTTACTTGATTTTACAACGTCATATAAAACATATGGTGGTTGTTTTTCAGGATTTTCCAGATATTTTTCAGCTTCTTTTGGATGGCTTAGATATAATCTCAAAAAAGTTACATCATCCCATGTTGGTTGTGGATCATTTATCCAATCAGAAAAACCAGGAACAGTAATAATTTTAAATTCTTTGACAATTTCTTCCAGAAAATCTGGGTTATTTTTATTAGCTTTTACAAAATTTTCCCATTTTTCGGGGTTTGTGATGTTAGGCGCCCATCTGAACTTTTTCAAATGCTTTTTTACATCAGCATTAGAGTATAAAATGGGAAGATTTTCTACAGATGGTTGTTCAAAATCAAGATTCTCAATTTTCGGGGGTTTGTATGAAGATAACTCTTTTATATCAATCCAATAAAACCAATCTGGATGTTCCAAAATTAGATTATTGTCTCTTGAGGCTGTCCTCGGAATAAAATCTAATATTATTCTCATCCCTAACATATGTGCAGCTTCAACGAAAGCAGAAAATTCTTCATCTGGAGTAAAACGTGTCAACAATGGGTCATGATAATCATTTTCAACATGATGAAAACTTTTTACTGCATAAGGAGAACCAACTTCACCTTTTTTAAATTTGTTGCTGGACTGTGTTATTGGTAATAAATAAATTGTATCAACATTGTATTGTTTTAAATATGGTAGTAAAGCTATCATTTTTAGAAAGGTGCCACTTTCTCTATATCCAAGATCATCATCGGGTTTAAAATAAGCAGAATTAATATCGTGCTGGTAAGCAGAGGTCATTCTAACATGAGCACTATATATAATTGATTTTTTTAACCACTGTGTTGTTTTTTCCTTTGTTATAAAAGATAAAGGTTTGGAATAATCATTATTTTCGTCTGCGTTGTTTAGTATTTTTTCTATTATTTTTGAAAAATATTCATATGGATTTACAACAAATGTTCTTCCTTTCAATCTTATATTTCCTTCATAATCATCTGGCATCCATCTTTTCGGAATAGCATAGTTTATTTTCCCCTTTTCGACTTTTGCGATGAGAAATTCATATAATTCCTTTAATTTTTTCATTGCTAAACCCTCCCGCCATAATATATAACCATAATGTATAAAAAAATGGCGGAGGCGGTGGGACTCGAACCCACACGAGGGTATAACCCTCACCGGTTTTCGAGACCGGCTCCTTAGCCAATTCGGAACACGCCTCCGTTCATTGTAATTATATTTTAACAGAAATAAGTTATTTAAATTTGAAGCTTTAATTAAATTTATTGTTCTATCAATGAAAAAATAGTATTATTTGTGCTCAAAAACCATAAATCGTCAAATTTAAACTTTGAAAAATTTTTCATATCTATTATAATATATTTTGTTTGAAAATTCAACTTTAAAAATTCAATATGCCGGGAGGTTTATTATGGAAGAAAAAGAAATTGTGTTAAAAAACAAACTCAGAGAACCATTTTTGTTTTTAATTATATCTTCTCTGATCTTTTTTCCTGTAATGAATTATATGGGATTAAGCAATTTTTTTAAAACATTGATGTCTACAGCGCATGATTTATTGTTAAATACTGTATTTTTTATAATGGCTGTTGCAGTTTTGACGAGCGCATTTGGTAATGTGTTATCAGAATTTGGTGTTGTATTCCTTTTAAATAAATTACTCTCCAAATTAATGAAACCATTATATAATCTCCCGGGAGCTTCTGCACTTGGAATTTTGACCACATATTTATCTGATAATCCTGCAATATTATCTCTAGCTCAGGATAAACAATTTACAAAATATTTTGAAAAGTGGCAAATTCCTTTATTATGTAATTTAGGGACATCTTTTGGTATGGGCTTAATTGTAACAACATTTATGATTGCACAATCATCTAATATGGGAGAAAATCTTTTTCTACCTGTATTATTAGGTAATTTTGGTGCTGTAATTGGTAGTGTTATTAGTGTAAGGATTTTTTCTATTTATACAAAAAAATATTATAAAGATTTTAAACATGTTCAGCATTTAGAGGATGTTGAATATTGGAATGCAACAAAAGGAAGTGTAATATCAAGGCTAATAGATGCTTTACTTGAAGGTGGTAAAACAGGTGTAGATTTAGGATTATCAATAATACCTGGAGTATTGATAATAAGTACTATTGTAATGATGTTTACCAATGGACCTAAAGATCCTTTAATTGGATATCAGGGATTACCATATGAAGGTGTCCCAATTTTGCAATGGATAGGATCAAAATTGGATTTTATTTTAAATTTTTTATTTGGATTCAAATCGCCTAAATTAATAGCTTTTCCATTAACCTCTTTAGGCTCAACTGGAGCAGCATTAGCTTTAATTCCAAAATTTATAGAAACAAATTCCATACATCCAAATGATATAGCTGTTTTAACCGCTATTGGAATGACCTGGAGCGGGTATCTTTCCACGCATATAGCAATGATGGATTCTTTAAAAGCGAGAAAACTTGCAAGTAAAGCAATCCTTTCACATACAATTGCTGGTATCATTGCAGGATTCATAACCCATTTATTATATATTCTTATTTTTTAATAATTATTCTTAAATACCACTGTTTTCATGAAAAAACTACCTTTTATTATTGTGATATAATAAAAGTGTGGAGATGAGCGACAGCTCAAAAGTTTTTTTAATTAAAATCCAATTTTTATTCTTATTACCCGCCGTAGCGTGAATAATTGCTTTGCAATTATTCAGAGGTTTTTTATTAATATCTATTTTAATCCTATAACCCGCTGTAAGCGTGTAACACCGGAGAAGAGCGACAGCTCAAAATTTTAATTAAAATCAAAAGTTTTTAATCCTATAACCCGCCGTAGGTTAAATAATTACACCGTAATTATTTAAGCGTTTTTTAATTTTTTAAAAATCAAAAAAAATTAAACCTATGCCCGCGGCAGCGTGTATATAGCTGTAAGCGTGTAACACCGGAGGTGACCCATGAGAAAAAAAATACCATACGGAGAACAAAATTTTGAAAGAGTAATAATGCAAAACTACTATTACATAGATAGAACAGAATATATAGAAAAATTAGAATCATTAAATGAAAAAAATATAGTGTTTTTAAGGCCAAGGAAATTTGGAAAAACATTGTTTTTAGATACACTTGCAAAGTATTATGATGTCAATTATGCAGAGAAATTTGAAAAATTATTTAAAGACTTATACATAGGAAAAAATCCAACATCGTTAAAAAACAGTTATTATATTTTAAAAATGAATTTTTCTGGAATACAAACAGAAAATAAAGAAAAATTAATAAAGAGTTTTAAAAATAAAGTTATACGTTCTCTTGATAATTTTAAAAATGATTATAAATTAAAAATAAAAATAGAAAAAGAACTAACAGAACCAGCAGATATTCTTGGTTCATTTCTTGACGGAATAAAGAATGAAATAAACAACCCAATATATTTACTAATAGACGAATACGATCACTTTGCAAATGAACTATTGAGTTTTAATCTTGATTTATTCAAAGATAGTGTAACAAAACATGGATTTGTAAGAAAATTCTATGAAGAAATAAAAAAAGGAACAGAAACAATAATAGAAAGATTATTCATGACAGGAGTAAGTCCAATAATGTTAGACTCATTAACCAGCGGATTTAATATAACTAAAAATAAAACAATAGATATAAAATTCAACGAGATGCTTGGATTCAAAGAAGCAGAAGTAAAAGAATTATTGGAATATTATGACATATATTCAGAAAAATTATTAAAAGAAATGCAAGAAAATTATAATGGATATATATTCAACATAAACGCAAAAGAAAAAGTATATAATCCTGACATGGTCTTTTATTTTATAACAGAATATTTTTCAGAAAAAAAACCACCAGAAAAAATAATAGACGACAACATAATGAGTGATTACAAAAAAGTACAAAATTTATTTAGCTTAGGAGAATTGCTTGGAGTAAAAATAGAAAAAGAAGCAACAAAAGAAGAAAGAGAAAAAGTAACCTCAAAAAGAATAATAGGGCAACTATTAAATGAAATATTACTAACAGGGAAAACAGAATTAACAGAACTCACAACAATGTTCAACCCAGGAAAAAGGATAGAAATAAAAGATATAAAATCATTATTATTCTATCTGGGATTCATGACATTTGAGAAAAAAGGAATAATAACATATCTAAAAATACCAAATTACTCAATGAAAAAAATATTCTCAGAATATTTCACAGAATACATAGAAGAAAAACTAACAGAATACATAGACCCAGAACCAATAGAAATAGCGGTAAGAAAGATACTATCAGATGGAGAAATAAAAAGCTTTGCAAAAGAAATAGAAAGCCTACTGAACAAAATGGACAACAGAATATTCATGGGATTAGATGAAAAATACATAAAAGCAATAATGTATAGTTATTTAGTATTAACGCCATATGCAATGGTAAAAATGGAATATCCAGTAGAAAATGGGTATATAGACATAGCAATGTTCAAAAGATACGAAGAAGTGCCATATGAAGCGATAATAGAAGTAAAATACATAAAACAAAAAGGATACACAGAAGAAAAATTAAAAATGAAAATAAAACAGGCAAAAGAACAAATAGAAAAATACAAGAAATCATATGAATTAAACTCAAAAAATGAAACGATGAAAAAGTATATAATTGTTTTTGTTGGAAAAGAAGCGAAGTATATTGAGGAAATAAACTAAAACTCCCGTTCTGGGAGTTTTTAATTTTAATGGTATTTAAATATTATAGGATTAATATTTCTATAATTTTCCATAGCATTTTCAGAATCATCAAAATCTGAATAAATAATTTTTTCATTTTCGATATCATAAATGTAATAATAATATTTTTTAAATCTTTGTTTTTTACTAAACTAATTATCTAAGAATAATTGTAAAATCTTCTTTGAGAATGAATTAAATTTTTCTTTCTATTACAGTAATCAAATTGTAACTTTAAATTTTCCACCTTCTCACATTTTGTTCAATATAATTCATGAAAAAATAGGTTTTTTATAGTATACTAAACTTGTGTATCCTTATGTTAATTCATTAAATATAGAATAGACCAAGCTCAAGTACAGATTGTAGCGAATAGAAAAGCTATAATCTGCAGTTATTTTGTTTTTAAAATAAAAATTTTTAATCCTCACCGGAGGTGTGCGTCAGCACGAAGATATAAAATAAGAAATAAAAAAATACCGAATCCTCACCGGAGGTGTGCGTCAGCACGAAGATATAAAATAAGAAATAAAAAAAATACCGAATCCTCACCGGAGGTGTGCACATGTTTGACAATCTTCAAAAAAAGCTATCGAAAGCGTTTAAGTCGTTAAAAGGGCAGGGTAAATTATCAGAAAAAAATATCAAAGATGCTGTTAGAGCAGTAAAAATGTCTTTATTAGAAGCTGATGTTAATTATAAAGTTGTTAAGGAATTTATAGAAAAAGTTAGAGAAAAGGCGCTTGGAAAAGAAGTTTTAGAAAGTTTAACGCCTGATCAGGAATTTATTAGAATAGTTAGAGACGAATTAATAGAATTAATGGGTGGAAATGAAAAAACGAAATTAAATATTTCTAAAAGACCTGGATATATAATGTTGGTAGGTCTTCAGGGAAGCGGTAAAACTACTCATGCAGCAAAATTGGCAAAGTATTTTAAAAAACAAGGAAAAGCTCCTTTGTTAGTTGCGGCAGATACATATAGACCAGCGGCAATTGATCAACTTGTTCAATTAGGGGAACAAATAGGAGTTCCAGTTTTTACAGGGGACAGAAAAAATGCTGTAAATATAGTAAAGGAAGCAATGGATTATGCAGAAAAATTGGTGCATGATATAGTTATTTTAGATACTGCTGGTAGATTACATATAGATGATCAAATGATGAAAGAACTTGAGGAAATAAAAAGAATAGCGCAACCAGAAGAGATTCTTATGGTTGTTGATGCAATGATAGGTCAGGATGCAGTAAATTCTGCGAAAGAATTTAATAATAGACTGGAATTAGATGGGTTCATAGTTACAAAACTTGATGGTGACGCACGTGGTGGTGTAATAATTTCAATTAGACAAATTACTCAAAAACCCATTAAATTTGTAGGTATTGGTGAAAAAGTTGATGATCTTGAGTTATTTTATCCTGAAAGATACGCAAGTAGAATTTTGGGTATGGGAGATGTGTTATCTCTTATTGAAAAAGTTGAGAGTGAAATAGATAAAGAAAAGGCAGAAGAATCTGCTAATAAGTTTTTAGAAGGTAAATTTGATTTTAACGACTTTTTAGAGCAAATACAGCAAATTAGGAAATTAGGACCACTGTCTAAAATACTAGAAATGATACCTGGTGTTCCAAAAGATGGAATAGATGTAAACAAAAGTGAAGCAGAATTGAAAAAAATAGAAGCTATAATTAATTCGATGACAAAAGAGGAAAGGCGAAAGCCGAGAATATTAAATTATTCAAGAAAACAAAGGATTTCAAAAGGTAGTGGAACGACATTGCAGGATATAAATAAATTGATAAAATCATACGAGCAAATGAAAAAAATGATGAAACAGGTAAAGAAAATGAAAAATAAAAAGTCTTTATTCGGAAAAATGCCATTTGGATTTTAATAAAAATATTAAATATAAACTAAAATTCTTAGGAGGTGTATTATTAGTATGGTAAAAATAAGATTAAACAGAATGGGAAGAAGGCATAGACCCTTTTATAGGATTGTGGTTGTTGATTCAAGAGAAAAAAGAAGTGGAAAGTATATAGAATCGTTGGGTTTTTATGATCCGCTAAGAGAAAATGATACTTTTCAGGTAAATGTTGAAAAAGCAGTTGAATGGATTTTAAAAGGTGCTCAACCTACTGATACAGCAAGAGATATTTTATCAAAAGCTGGAGTTATGAAAAGAGTTCATGAAATAAAATTTGAAAAGAAAGCGTAATGCCAGGAGGCATGTAAATGAAGAAATTATTAGAAAATATAATTAAAGGAATTGTTAAAAATCCGGAGTTAGTAAATATAGTGGAATATAAAAATGATAATGAAATAGTTTTTGAAATCCATGTAGATCCACACGATGTGGGACAAATTATTGGAAAAGATGGAAGAACTATAAAGTCTATAAATACTCTATTAACAGCAGCTAAGAAAGATGAAAGTACTAAATTTCTTTTAAAGGTAATAAGGTGATAAAATGAAGAGGTTAGACGACCTCTTGAAGGATAAGATAGCTATTGGAAAAATTTCCAATACACATGGTTTGAATGGAGAACTTAAACTTTTTCCTTATACTAGTGAGCAAAGAATTTTTGAAAATTTAAGTGATGTTTTGCTTTATAACCCAAAAACAAAACGTTTCTTATATGCAAAATTGGAATCAATAAGAAAAGCAAATAAGGTCTATATTGTGAAAATTTACGGTGTTGAAAATATATCTTCTGCTCAAAGATATAAAGATTTTATAATCTATATTTCTGAGAAAGATTTGCCAGATCTTGAAGAAACAGAATTTTATTATTTTCAATTGTTAAATAAAAAAGTTTTTTATGATGATGGTGCATATATTGGAAAAATAATTGATATTTTAGAAACCGGTGCAAATGATGTGATAGTCATTGAAAATGAAATAAATAAATTTGAAAAAGAAGAAATTCTTTATCCATTAATAAAAGAGAATGTGGTTAAATTCGATAAAAATGCTGATGATATTATTGTAAAAAGATTGGAATGGTATAATGATGATATCGAAGATAGAGATTGATGTCGTTACAATATTTCCTGAAATGTTTGAAGCCATAACAAAATTTGGGGTATTATCCAGAGCAATTAAAGAAAAAATTATATTGTTTAATGCACATAATTTGAGAGACTATACAAAAGATAAACACCGAGTTACAGATTTATATGCATATGGCGGTGGCCCAGGGATGGTTATGAAGGTAGAACCTTTTTATGAATTTTATGATGAGTATCTGAAAGAGAAAGGGAAAAAACCATATGTGATATTAACATCACCACAAGGGAAAAAATTTGATTCGTCAGATGCGGAAAGGCTTGCAAAAAAAGAAAATTTAGTATTTTTTTGCGGAAGATATGAAGGTATTGATGAACGAGTTATGAAGCTTGTTGATGAAGAGTTTTCTATAGGTGATTTTGTTGTTACAGGTGGAGAATTGCCTGCTATGTTAATGATAGATGCAATATCAAGATTTGTTCCTGGAGTAGTGGGAGATATTAATAGTGTAAAAAATGACTCATTTTATAATCAATTATTGGATCATCCACATTATACCAAGCCAAGAGAATTTAAAGGAATGAAGGTTCCGGATGTTTTATTAAGTGGAAATCATAAAAAGATAGATGAGTATCGTAGGAGAGAAAGTATAATGCGAACAATTTTAAAACGTCCGGATTTATTTATTAAACATGAGTTAGATGAATTTGATAAAAAGGTGATTGTTAATATAATCAGGGAGCTGATTTTAGATGAGAAATAATGTTTATATAGCATTGATACACTACCCAATATTAGGAAGAGAAGGGCAAATTATTTCAACTGCAATAACAAATTTGGATATTCATGATATTGCTCGTTCATCAAGAACATATAATATCAAGAATTATTATATAGTTTCTAATCTTCCAGCCCAGCAGCAAATAGTAAAAAATGTTTTAAAATATTGGACAGAAGGTTTTGGGAAAGAGTATAATCCAAATAGATATGATGCGTTATCTATTGCAAAATTAAAACCGTATCTGGAAGATGTTATTGAAGATATTGAGAAAAATGAAGGGAAAAAACCGAAGTTAATATTTACTTCTGCGAAAATCAGAGAAAGAACTCTGAGTTTTTCGGAGATTAATAAAATTATTGTTGAAAATGATGAACCACATTTAATTTTATTTGGAACAGGTTGGGGAATGCCAGAAGAAATAAGGGAAATTTGTGATTATGAATTAGAACCTATTAGAGGAAATGCGCAATTTAACCATTTATCAGTTAGAGCTGCGGTTGCGATTGCGTTGGATAGGCTTTTTGGAGAAAATTAATTAATATAAAATATTCTCAAGGAGGGTTTAACATGGATCAATATATTAGAGCCATTGAAAAAGAATATATACGAGAAGATATTCCAGAATTCAGACCTGGTGATACAGTAAAAGTATATGTAAAGGTTGTTGAAGGTGGTAGAGAAAGAGTACAGGCCTATGAAGGTATTGTTATAAAAATAAGAGGTGGCGGATTAGGAAAAACATTTACAGTTAGAAGAATTGGTGCAAATGGTGTAGGAGTAGAAAGAATATTCCCATTGCACTCACCATCGATTGAAAAAATACAGGTTGTAAGAAAAGGTAAAGTAAGAAGAGCAAAACTTTACTACTTAAGAAACATTAGAGGTAAGATTAAGATTAAGGAGAGAAGGGACTGAGCTTGAGTCTTAAATCTAAAATAAAAAAAGAAACGTATGAATGGATTAATGCTCTTGTTTATGCGGTGATTTTTGGAACAATAATAAGATTATTTGTTTTTGAAACAATGATGGTTCCAACACCTTCTATGGTACCAACCATACAGGTGTTGGATCGTTTGTTTATCGAAAAAATAACATATGATTATAGCAAGCCAAAATTAGGCGATATTATAGTCTTTTGGACACCTTTTGTTGACAAAAGTGCTCAAAAGCAACTTGGTGCATTTGATAAATTTATGGATTTATTTGCTCCGAAGAAATTTGATGGTCATGTGAAGTATGTAAAAAGATTAGTTGGTGTTCCTGGAGATACATTAGAATTAGTGCCAGATAGTAAAATATGGGAAAAATTAAAATCAGATAAAGATTTTACACCACCATATTGGTTAAAGAAAATCATAGATTATTATAATGGTGTGGAAAATGTTCCATCAAGTGTAAAAAATTCTGTAGCTCAATTATATGTAAATGGTAAGATACCAGAAGGATTTGAAAATAGATATTATTATATTGATGGGATTTTTGCTTCAAAAGACTATTATAAATTTATGGCATATCCAGAAAAATATAGTAGCGATATATATAGAGCTTATAGCGAAATAAGAAAACCTATGTTTGACCTTGGTGCTTTTAGATATTACAACAAAACACTGGATTATACAAAATATTATGAATCTGTTTTATCTAAATTGGATTTAAATAAAGTTTTTGTTGAAGAAAAAGGCAGAGTAAAAATTAATCTTCCTGATGGATTTTATTTTTTCATGGGAGATAATACAACTGAAAGTTTTGATAGCAGATATTTTGGAATAGTTCCAGAAGAAAATATAATAGGAAGACCTTTTTTAAGAATATGGCCGTATAATAGATTTGGATCTGTAAAATAACCAAAAACCGCCCAACAAAATTGGGCGGTTTAATATTGGCGGAGACGGTGGGACTCGAACCCACACGGGGCGTCAACCCCATCGGTTTTCAAGACCGACGCCTTAGCCAATTAGGCTACGTCTCCGAGAAGTATTATACCACATTAGGAGGTACTTGTCAATGAAATTTTTATTGAGACTTTTTAAAGAATATGAAATTTCTTTGAACAAAAATTCATATAATAAGCTGAAAAAGTTTATTGATTTAATAATAAATTACCCTGTTAATCTTACTGCAATAAAAGATTTCGAGATAGCTTTTAAATCCCTAATTTTAGATAGTATATACCCTTTTATTAAATTTGCTAAATTAAAAGATAATTATAAATTTTTAGATATTGGAACAGGAGGTGGAATTCCAGGTATTCCATTATCAATAGTGTATCCAAAAATTAATTTTACACTTTTGGATAGTATAGAAAAGAAAATAAAAGGCGTAAAATTTTTTATAAACGAATTGGATTTAGAAAACGCTAATGCTATAAGTGAAAGAGTAGAAATTTTTTCAAAGAATAATTTATCTTCTTTTGATTATATTACAGCTAAAGCAGTTTCAAGAAGTGATGTTTTATTAGAATATGCTGCACCGTTATTAAAAACAGATGGACTTTTATTTCTGTATAAAGGTCCAACATATATATCTGAAGAAAGAAAATATTTAATAAAAGCTGCTGAAAAAATATATTTTGATATTGTAGAGGAACATTATTACAGACTTTTTGAAAAAGATAGAGTATTTATTATATTGAAAAAAACGGGGGAAACTCCGTCTACTTTTCCAAGAAAAATTGGTATGGCGCTAAAAAAACCTTTGGGAGGTATTTGATGATAAGGCTTATTATCGATACATATCATATGGGTTCATGGAATATGGCATGTGACCTTTCTATTGCTAAACATGTAGGAAAGGGAATACAACCAACAACGATAAGATTATATGGTTGGACATTACCAACTTTATCGCTTGGAAGGTTTCAAAAAATAGAGGATATAGATATAGATTATTTGAGAAATAACAATATAGATATTGTCAGAAGGCCAACAGGCGGAAGAGCAGTTTTACATAATAAAGAAATAACATATCTTTTTTCAGCGGCTACCAAACATCCGTTGCTTCCGGATAATGTAGTTGGAAGCTATAAAGTAATTGCTGAAGCTTTGAGGAAAAGTTTAGAAATTTTGAAAATACATTGTGATGTTGAAAAAAATAAAAACAAGCATCTTAATACTCCAGCATGTTATGATGCACCATCTATATATGAAATTACAGTTGATAAAAAAAAGTTTATCGGTAGTGCACAATATAGAAATGAAAATTATATTTTACAACATGGTTCTATACCATTAAGTTTTCCATTGAGAAATTATGTAAATTCATTTAAATTATCTCAGGAAAAGAAAGAAAAATTATATAATCACCTGGAAAAAAAAGTCATTGATATAAAAAGTATTTTAAATAAAGAAATTTCTTTTGAAGAACTAGCTGAAGCATTAAAATACGGTTTTGGAAAGGAATTTAATGAAGATGTATTTATTGGTGAACTTTCACAATCTGAATATGACCTTACAAAAAAACTTGTAAAAAAATTTGAAATTGATATCGATACACTTTAGGGATGGAGACCATCCCTAATTTTATTTAGTTTTTCTATTTTAATATAAAATGCTTTTTTTGTTAAACAATAATGTTAGTAATAGTAACATTAATGATTTATCATTTTCTCAATATTATAAAATTGTAGGGAGGGAGAGACATGAAAGTTACTGATTTAATTAGAAAAGCTGCTAAAAAATTAGAGACTCCATTTTTAGTATTGGATATAGAACAGGTTAAAAAAAATTATTTAAGATTAAAAGATTCAATGAAAAATGTGGAAATATTTTATGCAGTTAAAGCAAATTCTCATATTGAAATATTAAAAGTTTTAAGGGATTTAGGGTCTTCTTTTGATGTTGCATCAGTTGGAGAAATTAATAAATTATTATCTCTTGGAATATCGCCAAAAAAAATGAGTTTTGGAAATCCAATAAAAAAAGAAAAAGATATAGCTTATGCATGGGAAGTTGGAATTGAATATTTTTCTGTTGATAGTGAAATGGAGGTAGAAAAGGTTGCAAGAAATGCTCCGGGCTCAAAAGTATACGCAAGGATTGCAACAAGTTCTTCTGATAGTGATTGGCCATTGTCCGGAAAGTTTGGAACGGATATAGATCATGTTATTTCTATTTTAAATTGGGCAAATAGACATGGATTAAAGCCCTTTGGAGTAAGTTTTCATGTTGGTTCTCAATCTTATAATAAATATAAATGGCAAGAAGCTATTTTAGAGTCGAGTGTTGTTTTTAATAAACTTTTGAAAAATGGAATTGAATTAAAAATGCTAAATTTAGGTGGAGGAATACCTGTTAAACATACAAAACCAATTCCAACAGTTGAAGAAATTGGAGAGGTTGTTGAAGACTCCATAAGGGAATATTTATGGAAACACAAGAATTTAATGATAGTTTCTGAACCAGGAAGATCTATGGTGGGAGATGCAGGAATTTTAGTTTCAAGAGTTATATTAAAAAGCAGAAAAGGAAGTAAAAAATGGATATATTTAGATGTTGGTGTGTTTCATGGATTGATGGAAACTATAGAAAATTTTCAGTATGAAATTCAGGTTGAAGGTAAAAATCATGGTAATAAAGATGTTTTTACAATAGCAGGGCCAACATGTGATAGTGTGGACACAATTTATGAGGATACATTATTGCCATCAGATATTGATTATAATGATATTGTTTATTTTATAAATTCAGGTGCATATACAGTTGAATATTCTTCATATTTTAATGGTATAGAACCTCCAAAAGTTTATACACTTGATGAATTAAAAGAAATTTTAAAAGATTGAGGAATTATATAATAAAATTTTATCGAAGTTATAAATATAAAATTTGCAAGTATTGATCTCGTTCAGACGATCATTTATTTATCTGATAAAATTATAATAAAAAACTTTGGAGTCAATTATTAGGTACAAAATATTTCTCAAAATAATATATCGTTCAAGCGGTGAAATTTCTAATCTTCAAAATTTTTCATTCTCGCCGGTCGCTCAGACTCGCATTCATGCTCGGCTTTGCTCAAAATCACATCCATGTGATTTTGACCGGCAACATTCAAAATTTTTTCAGGAAATTTCAAGCTTTCTCTCATATTATTTTTTGAAATATTTTGTTATTAGTTCTAAAAAAATATGATAGTCATAAAAATTATTTATAATTGTTTGTAAATTTTATGTATTATAAATTATATATGATTAATAATAATAACGAATTATAATCTGAGAAAAGGCTTGAAAATTCCCGAGTTAAATATTTGCGTGAGCTGTCAAAAAAACAGGACGTTTTTTTGAGCGAAACCATTGCATGGATGCAATGTTTGAGCGACAGCGGTAAGCAAATATTTAATGAGGATTAAGAATTTTCACCGCCTGGCCGAAGATTGTGATTCGTTATTATTATTTCCTATTTATTCCGATAAAATTATAATTACTTGAAAAAACATTTGAATTTGAAATTGTTTATTCTGTAATATACCTCTGATATAATAACAAAAAGAGGTGATTTTATGGTCAGAAAAGACGCGTATTTATTATTGCGTGAATTTGATAAAAAGCATTATATTCCACAAAAATCTTTTGATTATTTTACTAAAATTTATTCAAATCAGGATATGGCGTTATTAAAAAATCTTGTATGGGGAACTATAAGGAATCTTGTGAAAATAGACTTTTATTTAAAAAAACTGATTAAAAATTATAAAAATATTCCACCTGCTTCTAAATGGATATTGAGATTAGGGGCATATCAAATTCTAAATGGTTTTAAGCCTTATGTTGCTGTAAATGAAACGGTTAAAGTTGCGAAAAATAGAAAAGTTAGAGGATTGGTTAATGCTACGCTTAAAAATCTTATGAGGAAAAAAGATGATTATATTTTGCCTCCATGGATAGAATTTTCAATTCCAAAATGGATATATGACTATATGAACGAACACTTTCCGGAAGATTATGTCAACGCATTCTTGAAAAAAAGTTATTCAATTAATCCACTTACCTTAAGGACAAATACATTAAAAATTTCTCGAGATGATCTTATAAAAAATTTATCAGAATACTCCATTAAACCAACAATTCATTCTCCTTTTGGAGTTATTATTGAAAATCCAAAATTTCCAATTGAAAGTACAAAAGAATATTTAAAGGGTTATTTTTATATTCAGCATGAAAGTTCTCAAATTATTCCATTAATTTTAAACCCTCATCCAGGTGAAGCTGTCCTGGACATGTGTGCGGCTCCTGGAGGAAAGACAACAGAACTGGCACAGTTGATAGATAATAAAGGAGAGATTGTAGCTTTAGATATCGATATTGATAGGCTGGAACTTATTGAAGCAAATATTCAAAGATTGGGAATTAATATAATTAAAACAAAATTAATATCCGGCATTGAATATAATGAAGAAAAATATGATAAAATACTTATTGATGCACCGTGTTCTTCTTTAGGGACGGCTTCAATTCATCCTGAAGTCTTTCATAGAATTACAAATAAAGATTTTATTAAATATTCAGATGTTCAGATAAAATTATTGGAAAATGCTATTAGTAACTTGATTAAAAACAATGGAGAAATTGTATATTCTACATGTACAATTTCGATAGAAGAGAATACGAAAATTATGAAATATATATTCGAAAAGTTTTCGAATATAAGCTTTGAAGAAATTGATTTGAATAAATATAATATAAAAAATTATTATGATGGTTTTGGATATTATTTTTATCCTGATGATACATTAATACCATTTTATGTGGCAAAAATTAAAATAAAAGAAAGGGGTTAAACATGAAAGTTGCGATAATAACCACCGGTGGAACTATTGCTATGGTTCATGACCCTTTATTGGGGGTAATACCTTCTGAAGAAAGAAATAAACATTTAAACGAAATCCCTGAATTAAAAAAGATTGCTGAAACTGAATTAATTGAATTTACCAATATACCAAGTCCGCATATGACACCAAAAATTATGTTTGAACTTTCAAAATTTATAAAAAAAGTTATTTCTCGCAAAGATATTAATGGTGTTGTTATAACTCATGGAACTGATACTCTTGAAGAAACCGCATATTTTTTAGATTTAGTTTTGAATGAAAGGAAACCTGTTGTATTAACAGCTGCTATGAGAAATTGGAATGAACCAAGTACAGATGGACCAGCGAATTTAATTTCTTCTGTGCGAGTCGCATCATCTAAAAAAGCTATGAATAAAGGAGTTCTTGTGTGTTTAAATGACGAAATTCATTCTGCCAGAGAAGTAACAAAAACTTATACAAGTAATGTGGCAACCTTTGACTCTCCAGGGTATGGGCCTCTGGGTATTGTTGACGAAGATGCTGTAATATTTTATAGAGAATCACTTTTAAGAATGCATATTGATGCCAATGATGTGGAGGATAAAGTTGCTTTAATTAAAACGTATACAGGTGATGATGGAGCAATTTTGAAAGTTTTACCTGATCTTGAGTTTAAAGGAGTAGTTATTGAAGGTTTTGGAAGAGGAAATGTTCCTCCAAAAGTTGCTGATAAAATAGAATGGCTGGTTAAGGAAAAAAAGATACCTGTTATTGTTGTTTCAAGATGTTTTAAAGGAAGAGTTTTAGGCGTATATGGGTATCATGGTGGAGGAGCTGATTTGAAAAATAAAGGCGCAATACTCGGAAATGAAGTTTCAGGACAAAAAGCAAGAATAAAATTGACAGTAGCTCTTGGGGTTACGAACGAAATTGAAGAATTAAGAAAATATTTTGAACTTAATGGAGTTGATTAAAATGAAATTAAGCCCTAATTTAAAAGGTGCTTTATTTTCTGCGGTTTATTTTATAATATTTATAAGTATAGCGTTCATTTCAAGAGATGTTTTTGCAATTATAATCTTTACTATAGGTTTTGTTCTGGCTATAAATCTTATAGCCAAGGGATTGAATCGTTTGAAAATTCCAATGAAAATTGCAAATATTCTAGCGCTTATTAGTTCTTTATTCTTTTTATATTTATTACTTGTGTTGTTAATACCAACAGTAATTAAAGAAATTAGCAATTTTGTCGTTTTTTTAAATGACTTTTTTCAAAAAGCGCAATGGAAAGTATTGTTGCAAAATCAACCAGAAAATATTGTTGATAATATAGAAAATTTTATGAATTCACTACAACCTAAGTTAATAGAGTTATTATCTAATTTTATTGAATTGATTCCAACATATGGTCAAAGAGCTTTCACTTTTTTGTTTTTCTTAACTATCGGAACTATATATTTTAGTTTTTATTTTGAGTCATTTAAAGAAAAATTACAGTATCTTTATCCGAAATCTTTGAGAAAAACAGCAAATGAGTTTTACAATGAAACGTTTAATCAGATTGAACATTATGTTGTTGCTACGCTATTAGCTTCAGCCTTTGTTGGTGTTTCAGCCTTTTTAGCAATGTCTTTTTTAGGGATTAAATATCAGTTATTACTGAGTTTTTGGGCAGCTGTTACAAATTTTATTCCTGTTATAGGCGTTGTTTTAGAATTTATTCCTATGATTATAGTCGGAGTTTCAAGTGGATTAACAACTATGTTATTATTTTTGCTTATAATGTCTGTTATACATGGTATAGCATTTATTATATTTATTTCAATAATGAAAGATTATGGTCGAATTAATCCAGTTATTACTATTTTTTCATTATTAATATTGGGTTCAATTATAAGCCTAACAGGGGCCTTAATTGCTGTACCGACAGCTATGATAATAAAGGTTTTCTGGCAAATTTATATAAAACCAGAACTTGAAAGGGGCTAAAATGAAAAAAACTTTTGTTTCTTTTTTTCTAGTGTTATCGATTATACTTTTTTCTATTTCTATTGAAGATATTAAAAATCTTTCAAAAATGCCAGATACTTTAAATCAAGCATGGGGTGAATTCATTAAATATATTGCAGAAAACCCTGATGACCCTGCTATTGGTGTGCTTGGAGAAGTTTTATCTGCAAAAAAGTATTTTTATAAAAATTATAAAAATGCTCCATTTTTTGAAGCACTAATTCAAGAAAATTTTAATAAATTTTGTGGTTCTTTAGGTTTATACAATAACATATTAAATGAAGATGAAACGGGATTAATTCTAAAAATTTTTCCACAAATACCTTTAATTGTTAAAAGAACTTTAGAAACAGGGATTATGGAGTTAAATTCTTATAAGAATTTATATAAATTAGAAGGTCTTGAGAAATATATAACCCCTTTTTCTTATGAGGGTTTTTTACAAATTCTGGTTGATAAATCAATAAAATCCCCAGTTTTTTTAGATAAAGATATGGAAAACTTTATAGTTAAATTTGTTCCAAAGTCTAAAATTCGGGATATTAACAATATATTGAATAATTCAACATATTTTTTAGACGAAAACAATTATATGGGAGCATTTAAACTATTGAGTTTTTTGAAAGAACAGGGGGTAATAAGCGCAAATGAATTGCAAACATATTCATTATTAAAAAAATATTTTGATTTAAAAACAAAAATAGGGGAACTGTCTTCTAATATATATATAATTTCACCAGAAGAATTGTTAGATTTTACATTAAATGTTTTAGATATAGTCGATCAAACGGTAAATTTGAATATAGAAAAAAATACGTTATATACATTATTAGAAGGAGTTATCAAAACCATACGTATAAGAATTGAAAGTTCAAATAAGATAATATTTAAAAGTATTCCAGATAAATTAGATGATTTAATTGAAAAATCACCGTCTAATATAAGTAAAGAACTCACAAATTTGAAAAAAATAATATTAAATTCAACTTTACAAAATACAAAAGAGCAAAAGACATCAGATATTTCCACTTCGAGTAAGGCAACATCTGCTGAAAAGGGAGAAAGTAAAGGTTTTATTATTTATCCAGCTATAGTTATTATTTTGATAATATTGCTTGTATTATATATTCCCTATAATGTTGTTTCATATAAAAGTGTTGAATTTTATATGAATTTGAAAATGTATAAAGTTGCATTAAAAGTAGTTGAAAAAATATTGATTAAAAATCCAGATGATTATAAAGCTTATATATTAATGGCCCGAATCTTAGAAGAATTAAATGAAATAGATAAAGCAATGATTGCTTATAAAACAGCGCATAACAAAAGAAAAAATCATGATTTAAAATAGTAATCCAAAATCAGATGGATAAAAAATCCGGTAGTTAAAGATAAAGCAATGAATAAAGTTTTATAATCAACAGAATAATAATTTGAAGTTTTAAGAAAATATAATATTATTCCAGTCAAAATTCCAGTAAATGGGCTATGCCATTTTCCTCTATGTTTAGTAATATGATTGAATAAAATACCGAAAATCCATCCAAGTATAATTCCTATTATAATATATATTGTTTTTATTAAATAAAGATTTATTGAAAGAAAGGAAAGAAAATTATAATATTTTTCTATCTTGAATATAGAATAAATTCCTGCTCCAATTAACAATATTCTGAATACTTTGTTTATCAACGACATATTATGGTCGACATCGGGCAAATCTGAACCCAATACAAAGAAAAAAAATGCTGTTAAAATTAATGTATCGTTTTGATAAAACTCAATGTTAAAAAAATTCATAATTGCTGAATATAATAAAAAATAAACTGGATAAAATAAAATTCCGGTTATTATATGTGTTTTAAAATTTGGCATACATTATTCTCCTTTCAGGTGGTGATATTTTGAATATATTAGGTATAGATGCTTCCAATAAAGGTGTTTTGATTGTATTGAAAAAAGATGATTCTATATATTATAAAGAAAATTTCGAAAAAAATTCCGGCAGTTATATTATTTCAATGATAAATTCAGTTTTAAAAGAAAATTATATATGCATAGATGATATAGATTTATTTGGTTGTACAATAGGGCCAGGATCATTTACAGGTATAAGAATCTCAATAGCATCAATACAGGGATTGCTCTTCAGGAAAAAGAAAAAGGTTGTTCCTCTTATTTCAACAGATTTGCTGTATAGTAGTTATAATACGAATAACAATTCATCTCAACAGATAGCAATCTTAAAAAGGGCTCGTGTCGATGCTGCGTATGTAAATATATTTGAAAATAATAAAAGTACTTTTGGACCAGAACTTGTTCATTTGGATGATTTAACGGCTCTATTGAAAAAAGATACAATTTTATTAGGTGAAGAGAGTTTATATTTCAAAGAAAAATTAAATCTGGATAACCGGGTAGAAATTGCGAATATATCTCCTAAATCTTTTGTAAATTATATTGAAAAAAATAGAGAATTATCAGTCTTACCAGAAGATCTTAAAGTTTTGTATCTTCAAAAACCACTTGCAGTTGAAAATTTTGAAAAAAAGAATAATGTAAATATAAATAAAGATATTTATAACTAAAAATAATTATAATATCTAATTAAAAATAGCCCTGAGGGCTATTTTTTTTCAAATAATTTCTTTACCTGGGAAATATCTTTAACCTTTGTAGCTGAAATATTTTCTTCTATAATACTTTTGTATACTTCTTCCCTATATATTTTGAAATCTTTTGGACCTTCAAATCCCAATTTTATAACCGATCCTTCGATGGATAAAACCTTTAACTTTAAAATTTTATCTTCTATCATTATAGTAATACCTTCATTATTTTTTCTTGATAAGACTAACATAATCATGCACCCCTTTCATTATCAGGTGCTTGTTTTTTGACAATTTCATTGCTTCTTTCTATTTCTTCTTTTACATTATGTTTTAGATGATATAGTTCGTTATCCAAAATAATTTGAATACCTTTGTTGTTTACTTTAGATATTACTATAGGTGCTTTTAGATTTACGGTAATATTATCAGGGTCTCCATGAGGAATTGTCATTATTGAAAAGATTTTAACATCTTCTGGATTATTTATATTTAAATATTCGACTAAGTCTTTTGATAATTCAAATGAATAATCCGCTCTAACCAATATTGGATCTATTATAGGGAAGGTTATATCAGGATTTTCCAATGAAATTAACCATTGTATAGGAAATGTATCCTTTGAAAAATAAACGTAGAACTCCTTTAAATTTTCAAACCCTGGAATTCCATTTTCAAAGGTGATTATTTCGTCATCAGAAATTTCCAATTCACCAAATTTGGTATTGAAATTTTTTGTTTTTTTAGATATTTTAGAAACTTCTTTTATCTGTTTTTCAAGAATTTGCTGACTTATTATAATTTCATCTCGTATAATATGTTTCAAAGATAATTCCTCATTGTCTAAAATATATTGTATTCCTTTATTTGTTTTTTTAGAAATAATTAAAGGTGCTTTTAGATTTACAGTAGCGTTTTCCGGATTTTCATGAGGTATTGTCATTATTGCAAAAACTGCGGCATCATTTATATTTTCTATATCTAATTTTTTAGCTATTTCAATAGGAAGTTGAACCTGATAGTCTATTTTTATTAATTTAGGTTCAATAATAGGAAAAGATACAAGTTCATCTTCTAAAGATAATAACCACATTATAGGATATGTTTCTGGAAAGGTAAATATAACAAATTTTTTCAAATTTTCAAATCCGGGAATACCATCTTCAAAATAAATGATTTCATTATCTTCTACCTCGATTTCACCAATTCGAGTATTATATGTTTTTAATGCCACTTTTGATCTCCTCCCTATCTAATAAAGTCCACAAGGGACTGTGGTAATATTTGTGCAGTTGTTTTTAATGCTGCCTGCAAAGTTGTTTGTTCCAGAGATAAATCACTTAATGCTTTTGGTAAATCTGTTCCTATTAATTCGTTTATAATATCTGTATTGTTGTCTACAACCTTTTCAAATCTATTTTTCATAGATTCCAGCATATTATCAACACTTCCTACTCTGGCAAGATTGGCATTTACTTTATTCAGTATATTATCAAGTGATCCAAGATCGCGTTCTATATCATCATTATTTCCTTTTTCTACGGAATTTATAAGTCTATCCAATATACCAAATACAGTTTCACCCGAATCTGTTTTAAAAACATCATAAACTGTTACGCCATATTCTATGTCTATATGTTCAATAGGAAGTTTGGCTCTTATATTCGCTTCCTGAGGAATATTAATAACTACACTTTCATTTTCTTTTCTAACAGGAGGAACATTAGTTTTTGCACCACCGAAAATATACTTTCCTCCAATTTGTGTATTGGCGAGTTTATAAAGATGTTCTTTTAATTGTTTTAATTCAAGAGCAATATGATTTCTATCTTCAACAGTTTGCGTGTCATTGGCAGCCTGAACGGTTAATTCTTTTATACGATGATTGACATTTTGCATTTCCTGTAATGCTGTATCGTAATAAACAAGTACTGAACGTGTGTTTTTTATATCATCTATGTATTCATTTAGTAATCTATTTCGACTCATTAAATAACTCGATTTTCCAGCTTTTGTTGGATCATCGGATGGTCTATTTACAGTTTTACCTGTACTTATTTGCTCACTTAATTCTTCTCTTCTTATATAAGAATTCCTTATATTTTTTAAAGCATTATTTGCTATCATGCTTTGAGTAATTCTCATAAAATCACCTCATCAATCCATTAATTATTCTGTCTAGCATTCCGTCAACAACATTAATTACTTTAGCTGCAGCATTAAAAGCCTGTTGATATTTTATCATATTTGTCATTTCTTCATCCAGAGAAACACCTTTTACGCTCTCACGTTGATTTAAAAATTCTGTTCTTAAACTATCGCTATTTATTTCCATTCTTTTAGCTTTTTCTCCTGATAATCCAACATCTGTTATCATATCTGAAATATAATCATCAAAATCATGTCTTCCATCTGAAAAAATCTTTACGCTTTTTAATAAATATCCATCTTCCCAGAGAGTTGATGAATGCTCACCTGATGGAATAACGGTATCGATATCACCATCATTATCTGAATCTATTCTTTTACCTAAATCCATAGCCAGCATATCAGGATTGTTCAATAAATAATCTTTAACCTTTAGGTTTTTAGCCATATCCACACCATTGCCCAAAATGAATTTAGACGTGTATTTTAATTTATCTTCAAGCGTATTAGTACTGAAATCTGGGTTTAGTAAGGTGAAGTTTTCTGAATAATCCTGTGAATTTTCATGTTTCCATAATCCAAGCAATTCGAATAATCTTTCGGGACCCTTAATTTCTGCATTTTTTAAATCATAATTAAGTGTTTTATCCGCTTTTAAAACAAATCTTCCACCCGGTGTATAAAATGCCAGAACACCTGTATTTGTATTGTTTATTTTTTCTGTTAAACTCTGTAAAGAGTCTCTATGAAAATCTATTTGAACCTTTTTTCCCTGAATAGAAATAAAAGAACCAAAATCAAGAAAATTCATTCTCCATTTTAAATTTTTATCAGATTTTAGAGTCAATTTAGCACTTTGAGTATCTGTTGCCCATCCCTGAGATACTAATTTATTTGCTGCAGAATTTTCGTCATAATAGAAATTTTCTAACTTTATTGAATTTGAACCTATTTTTATTTCTATACTATCAATGTTGTTCCAGCTAAACGTATTGCCATCAGCACCAGGTAATATTTCGAATTCTTCTCCATTTTGTATTATCTGAAATTCATTATTTGTGCCTATAGTGCTATTGTTTAAAGAGTTTTTTTGTATAGTAGTTGCGAATTGTGGAGTAGAATCTTTATAATTTATTGTTATATTTACATTATCTGTCGGTTGATAAGAGGATAAATCAAAACTTTTTGTTTTATATGCATATAAGCCAAATGAATTTTTAAGAGAATTTTGAGATGCATCCAGTACAGATAAATCAACTGAATTGGAATTCATTTCATGTAGCATTCCATTTGGATCGTCTATAATCACATTTTTCATATCTGTATAAGCTTTATCTGTTGGTACTATATATAATTCGTTATTTCTAACAAAAGCTCTTACCAGTTTTAATCCACCATCAGTATTACCATCACCATCAGAATCTGTGTTTATCCTTTGAGCTATATCGTTTAATGAAGTTACGCCTGTTAAATCAAGAGTTTCAGAATAATTTCCCGGTCCTTTAAATGTCATTATTCCCTGAGTATTTGATGTTGGGATATCTGTCCATTTTAAAGCTTCAATATCTTTCGTCGGAAGTCCCAGTTGTTTGAAAACATTTCTATTAAAATCTATTATTAACCTATTATCGAGAGAGGCTCCTCCTTCATTTGAAAAAGTTAATAATCCACCATTTTGAGTGCTATATTTGTAATTAAAATCGGCTCTGAATTTATTTCCGGTATTTAAACTATCAAGGGTTTCTCCACTATTTATTGTAGCTGTATAATCAGTATTATCTTCAAACCCATTTTCTATATTTATTAACTCACCAGAGCCAATATCGAAATTAACCTTTATGTTGTTTATTGTATTTTGATTAAATTTAATATAGCTATCAACATAATTTTTAGGCTCTCCGCTTAACAGAATATTTCCCGCTATTCTTCTTAATTTATCTGTACTAAGATTTCCTGATTGTATTTCTTCAAAAAAATTCATACCTTTTATTGTTCCAGTTAAATCATAACCTTCTTCATGTATTAGATTTAATGTATCATAAAAAGTTGCCGCTAATTCATTTAATCTATTTAATTGACTGTTTATAACGTTATCTCTTAATTCGAATGTAGCTCCTAATGTTCCGCTTTTTACATCTATTTTCCCATTATCCACAAAAATATAATTTTTATCGTTAATTTCTTTAATTTTTAATTTTTTATATATACTTCCATTCAGTATTTCATGATTTTTTAGAAAAATATTTATTTGTCCATCCTTTTTCTCTTTAAAGGTAAAGTTTAGCTTTTCTGATAAATCATCAAGCAATTTATCTCTTTTATCAAGTAAATCATTAGCTTCTATATTTTGTGCTTTTAATTCTTTTATTTGACTATTTAAATTGGATAATTCTTTGAGTTTTGAATTTATTTCTTTTGTTATAGTATTAATATCATTATTTAAATTTTGTTGAATATTTTCTATATCTGAGTATAAACTATTCATTTTATTTGATAATTCCTGAGCTTTATATATAAGTTCTCTTTTATTTTCCGGAACTGTTGGTTCGGATAATATTTTATGAATTGATCCCCAGAATTCATCAAATGATTTTCTAAATCCATCTTCTGAAGGCTCGTTATAAAGAGATTGTATATAATTTAAATTTGAATTCATTGTTTTCCAATATCCATAGTCACTATTGTATTTTCTATATTGAACATCAAGAAATTTATCCCGTACTCTTTCTATTGATTCTATTTTAGAGCCTGTTCCAAGCTCAAATCCACCATAATTAATGGTGGTATTTGTAGAAATATTAACCTGTCTTCTTGAGTAGTCAGGATTGTTCACGTTGGCAATATTTTGTGATACAACATTCATAGCTCTTTTATTTGAGAAAATTCCCGACATTCCTGTGTGTAAAGTATTAAATAATGACATAAAACCACCTCAACCTTGCCAATTAGCCCCGCTATTTGGTATTAGATTCTTATATCCACCATTTTTGTTATAAACGGGTATATTATTAGGTTCTTTATATAATTTTATTAATATATCGTTGTATTCCAGTTTGGTCTTTAATAATTCTTTTAACGTTTCATTTGTGCTGGAAATATCAAGAAGAATTTCAGACATTTTCTTTAGTTCATCTGATACTTCTCTGTCTGTTTTAGAAAAAAAATCAATAAATGCATTTAAAGTGTTTTTTAAATTGTACATTTTTGATGTTTCTTCAAATATTCTAATTCTTTGTTTTTCTAATTTTGATAATTCCAGAGCCTTTTCGCTTATTTTAGATAAATGGTAATTCAATGATTTAACATCTTCATTATTTAAAATCCCATTTTTTAATTTTTCCATAAAATAAAAAAGATCCACGAGGATATTCAACTCCTCGTGGATTATTTGTTTTATATTAATATCTGGCATATTAGTACCCTCCAAGCATTTTTTCAGCTATTTTATCAGCGTCTATTTTATATAATCCCTTCTCAATGGCCTGGCGCAACTCATCCACGAGGTTTTCCCTTATTTCAGGGATATCATTCCTGGCCATTTCTATATATTTTTTTGAAGAGCCGTCAACTGATACCTTTACAGGAGAATTATCCTGGTTTATTATTCTACTTTCATTGGAGGTTTTCCCTATTTTATTTTCTCTTTTTATCGTTTCGTTTTTTACATATTGCTGATATACGCTGTTCAGTTTATTTATATCCATAATTACACCTCCGAAATAATCCTAGTCATAATATATATCGTCGAAAAAATGCCAGATATTAATATTAAATTCTTACTTGAATATTCAATTTATCATGTAATTCCTCTATTGTTTTTTTAGCAATTACATTTACTTCATCGTCTGTTAGAGTTCTATCTTTAGCTCTGTATGTAACAGTTATTGTTAAACTTAATTTTCCTTCATCTATATTTTTCCCCTTATATATATCAAAAATTTTAATTTCCTCAACTAATTTTTTTCCAGTTTTTAATATAATATTTTTTATGTCTAAAAAAGTAATTTTATTGTCAATTAATATTGAGTAATCTCTTCGCATGGATGGATATTCAGTTAATACAACCTTATTTTTTTTCATATGTTTGAATTTATATAATTTTTCTATATCTATTTCTGAAATATAAACAGGTTGATTTATATCATATATATCTTTAGCTATATCGTTGTCAATTTTTCCAATAAACCCAATATATTCACCCTTAATATAAATATTTGCACTTTGTGAATAAGACAAACCTTCTATATTCTCTCTTTTAAATTCAGCTTCAATTCCAAAATATTCGAATAAATTATCCAGAGAACCTTTAAATGTATAAAAAGAAATATATCTTTTATCGGTATAATCATAAGGATTTTCTTCTCCGATAGCAATAAAAGCCAGTTTTTCAACTTCTTTTACACCAGTTTCGCTACTTTCATCTTTTAAGAAGTTTTTTCCTATTTCAAATAATTTAATATTTCTATTTTGGTTTCTGAAATTGTAAGATGCGGATTCTAAAATACCATATACGAGTAAAGATCGCATGGTTCCTAATTCTGAGGATATTGGATTTTTTAAAAATACTTCTCCTTTTTTTAACCACATTCTTGAGTTATCCATAAATGCGAATGTGAAAGCTTCATTAAAACCATTTAATCTCATTATTTCTGATAATTTTTCTCTGAAGTGTATATAATTTGAAACTCCGCCAACTAAATTATTAATTGGTAGTTGCGATGGAATATTGTGGTATCCATAAATTCTTCCTATTTCTTCAATAAGGTCTATTTCTTCTGTAATATCAGGTCTTTTTGTTGGAATAGTTACATTAAAACCTTTATTATCTTTTTCTGAATCAAATCCCAATCTATTTAAAATATTGTTTATATCTTCATCAGCGATAGAAATCCCTAATCTTTCTTCAAGATAGGTTTTTCTTATGTATACTTTCTTTTTATTTATTTTTTCAGGATATATATCTGTCATAACTGATTTTACTTCCCCATTAGCTAATTTTTGAATTAGATAAGCTAATCGTCCCATCACAAATTCTGTATCATTTGGATCTACGCCTCTTTCAAATCTATACGAAGAATCAGAAGATATTTTATGATACCTTGCGCTTTTTCTTATATTTACAGGATCAAAATAAGCAACTTCCAATAAAATTCTTTTTGTATTTTCATTAATACCTGAATCCTGGCCTCCCATAATTCCACCTAATGCCAATATTTTTTCGCCATCTGTAATTAAAGTTTCTGTTCCATTCATTTCGTATTCTTTTTCATCAAGTAATACAATTTTTTCACCTTTATTTGCTTTTCTAACAATGATTTTTTCACCTATTAAATCTAAATCAAATGCGTGTACGGGATGTCCTGTTTCAAGCAAAACATAATTGGTTATATCAACTATATTGTTAATACTTCTAATACCAGCTGTTGCTAATTTTTTTACCAGCCATGAGGGTGATGGTTTCACTTCAACATTTTCCATAACTAATGCAGCATACCTTTTACATCCATCATATTCGATATGTACAGGAAACCCATTTCCTTTTTCCAAATTTAAAATTTCTGGATATCCAAAATTTTTTGCTACATTTATAGCTATGAATTCATTAGCAACACCAAAATAGGACAACAAATCTGGTCTATTTGGAAAAACTTCTATATCTATTATATCATCTTTTAATTTCAAATAATTTATAAAATCTGTTCCTGGTTCTATGTTTTCAGGTATTTTATAAACATATTCAGATTTTTCTTCTAAACCTAATTCTTCTAAAGAACACATCATCCCTTCAGACATTATACCTCTCATTTTCCTTGATTTAATTTTAAAATTTCCTGCCAGTATAGCACCATCTATAGCTACAGGTACTAAATCATTTACCTTTACTGATTTATCAGCTGTTAATATTTGCAATAATTTATCTCCAACATCTACTTTACAAATTATTATTCTATCAGCATTTGGATGATTTTCAATTTCTAAAACTTTTCCAACAATTACTCCTTTAATGCCGTTACCTAATGTTTCAACACCTTCAACATTTGTAGAATGTAACTTAATTTTATCTACCAGTTCATTGGTATCAACCGTTAAATCTATATATTCAGAAAGCCAATTTCTTGATATTTTCACTGCAAATTCCTCCTTATAATCCTAAAAATCTCATATCATTTCTATAAAATTCTCTCATATCAGAAATTCCGTGTTTTAGCATTGCGATTCTTTCTACTCCCGTTCCAAAAGCAAATCCCTGCCATTGTTCAGGATCATAACCTACATTTTTTAATACATTTGGATGAACAAGTCCTGCTCCTAAAATTTCTATCCAGCCTGTACCTTTACATACATTACACCCTTTTCCGCCACAGAACATACAATCCACATCTACTTCATATCCGGGTTCTACGAAAGGGAAATAACTTGGTCTTAATAATACTTTTCTCGAACCACCAAAATACATAGTTAAAAATCTCTCTAATGTAGCCTTTAAATGCCCTACCGTTACATTTTTATCAATATATAAGCCTTCTACCTGATTAAATGCCGGAGAATGTGTAGCATCAGGCTCATCTTTTCTATAAACTCTTCCAGGAGAAATTATTGCTAATGGTGGTTTTTGAGATAACATAGTTCTAACCTGAACAGGAGAAGTATGTGTTCTTAAAATTATATTGTCCTCTATATAAAAGGTATCCTGCATATCTCTTGCAGGGTGCCATTCTGGCGTATTCAATGCATCAAAATTATGCCATGTTGTTTCAATTTCAGGTCCTTCTACAATTTTATATCCCATTGCAGAGAAAATATCATAAATTTCCCTTATTGTTTGCTTTAGTATATGTTCATATCCAATTTTTCTTTTAGCGCCTGGTAATGTAATATCTACCCAATTTTTCATTTCTTCTTCTTCTTTTATTTTGTTTTTTAAATCTAAAAATGCATTATTCAATAATTCTTCAGCCTCTTTTTTTATACTATTTACAAAAGCGCCGAATTCTTTTCTTTTCTCCTTTTCAATTTTAGATATTTGTTTCATTAAGTTTGAAATTTCACCTTTTTTACCTAAAAATCTAGATTTTAATACCTGAAATTCCTGAATATTAGAAATGTCATTTAATTTTTCTTTCAATTCCTCTAAAATCTTTTCTTTTATTTCGTTCAATTTTAGCAGCCTCCCTGGTTATAAAAATTGATATATAGTTAAAAATAAAATTAATTAAAAGAGTTAAAAATAAAATTATCAAATATATCTTATTTGAAATAATTATATTATCAAAATTAATTATTCCAAATACAATATACATAAATAGATTTAAATATATATTTTCAAATATAGAAACTATGAATATAGCACTTAAAGCATATATTAAACTGGATAAAAATATATTATAATTAGAAAAAAAGAAAAAAATTGGTATCAAATATAGTATAATTGCAGATAAGAAAATTAAAAATCTTATAGAAATTTCTTTATAATAATGCAAAAAAAATAATTTTAAATTATTTTTGTCAAAAAGCGAAAACATCCATCCGCTAAAAAATATTACAGAGTAAAATACACTTCTTAATATTTTTATATAATAATCATATATATCTGGAAATTTTAAATTCTTTTTTTCTATAAAATAAGGTTTTACTATTTTATTAAGTTTTATCGAGATATCATATAAAAATGATTTTATATCTTTTAGAATTAAATCAAAATACTCATTATCTTTTGGTAAATATACTTTTAAAATATCATCTTCCAAAACTAAAACAGCTTTAGCTTGCTGTGGAAAAGTTTTTGAGAACATCAAATTTTTATTTTCAATAGGGAAAGAGCCATAATAAAAATATGGCTCATTTTGAAAAATATAATTAAACATCATTTGTGATAGTGAAAGAAAAATAATAAACGATAAAAATAAAGAGATAAATATACTTATTTTTGTTTTCATTATTCCCTCACATTCAATATTCTTTTTTTAAAAATTATAGGAATATATTTTCCATCAATTTCTTCTATACTATTAAATGTTTCTAAATTATCAAGTCTTTTAATATAAATACCATCTTCAAAATCTATAGGATTTCCATTTTCATCAATAACTTTATCACAAATTGCTTCCAATAAATCTTTGGAATTAGTAATAATTAAAATATTTTCATCAGACAATTTATTTTCTATGTATCTGGATATTTCCGATATAGTATCAATTTTTAAATCTTTTTTGTCAACAGAAATAATTGTTATTTTTCTACTGTCTTGCTTATTTTTTAATAATTGAAGTATATCTTTTTCTTTCCATAATTCCAGAGAAATAATATGAAAAATTCTTCTACTAAAATATGAAAGTTCTTCAGCATTCATTCCTTCCAGAATATACTCGTCAGTATATTTTTTAGGTTTAATAATTATTTTTATTAAATTATTAATTGTGTTAGTAATTCTCTCTGTATAAATACCTATTTTTTCTCCGCTAAGTAATTCTATATCTGGAAATTCAATTTTGGAATTTTTAATTTTAAGCATAATATCAGACATAATACGCCATCTCCGTTAAATTGGTATGAAATTTAAAAAATTATAAATTCCAATACCTTTAAATCTTGTATTAAATAAATTTTTTAATTATTTATGTTTTAATTCTAGATATTTCTTCCAATCTTCGTTAAATCTTTTTATTCCTTTGTCTGTTAAAGGGTGGAAAAATAATTTTTCTAATACATTAAAAGGAATAGTAGCAACATCACATCCCATTTTTGCTACTTCAACAACATGATATGGATGTCTGATACTTGCAGCAATGATTTGTGTATCAAAATCATAATTATAATAGATTTGAATAATTTCTTCTATTAAATCAAGTCCCTGATTTCCAACATCATCAATTCTACCAATAAACGGACTAACATATGTAGCCCCTGCTTTTGCGGCTAATAAAGCTTGAAGTGGGCTGAAAACAAGAGTTACATTTGTTTTTATGTTTTCGGAAGATAAAGTTTTAACAGCTTTTATACCGTCCTGTGTCATTGGTATTTTTACAACAACATATTCACTTAATGAAGCTAAATGTCTTGCTTCTTTTACCATATTTTTATAATCCATTGACGTCACTTCAGCACTAACAGGTCCTTTTACAACATTACAAATTTCTTTTACCCTTGTTTCAAAATCTATATTACCTTCTTTTGAAACTAAGGTTGGGTTTGTAGTAACTCCATCAATAATACCCCAATTCATTGCAATCTTTATTTGTTCAATATTTGCAGTATCCAAAAAAAACTTCATAATATCGCCTCCATATATAAATCTTGTTTATTAATATTATATCATAAAAAAACAAATGAGGCAATTTAATTGCCTCATTTTGCTTTTGATAGATTTATTTTAACATTTCTTATCCATAAATTTGCTGTTAAAGTTTTATAAGGATCACTGCCAAAAGTCCAGAAGATTATTCTAATGTATTTTACATCTTTATTATCAGTTATATCTTTAATATTAAAAGAGATATGAAAATCGCTATTATTAGTTAAAGGCATAGGATTTATCCAAACATGCTCTTTAAATGGATATTGAGATGAACTCCAAACAAAAGAAAATTTATCGATATTTTTTTTATCTTTATTTAAAAATGAAAAAATAATCCCTGCAGCGCTGTATGTTTTTTCTGGTAAAACCTTACTTTTCGTTACCAATCCCGCTATTTCAGAAGAAAAATCTACGAAAGAATTAATTCCATATGGTAATTCGAAATCTTTATATAATGTGTTTTCTGAATACCCCGTTTTATGGATTTTATACCAGATTGTGTTGTTTAGTGTATCTAAGCCCATATAGTTTGTACCTTCTTGTCTTCCTCCAATTTTCCAATATTTGAAATCTTTAGGCATAAAATATTTAAATAGGTGAGATTTTTCAAATAATTTAAGAGTAGTTTTTGTTTTAATAAAATTTCCATCAACAATTATTTCATCCGAAGATTTTATGTTCATATTACCTTCTTTTTGATACATTGAATTTATTGAATCTTTTATTCCATCTTTTATAATTATGATTCTTTTGTCTGAAATTTCCTGAATCTCTTTTTCCGGTGAAAAATATTTAAGTTCGTATCCAGTTTGGTTGGAGTTTGATGAGCCTTTATATACCATATTTCCTATGACATAATATGTTTCAGAAAAAATGAAACCAGATAGCAGTAATATAAGAAATAATACAAAATCCTTTTTCATATGCACCCCTCCTTGGAAAGTTCTCATTATCTTATCGTCTATTATATAAAAATATTTAATTTAAAAAAAAATTTTGTGATATAATATAATGAAAAAAATTTTATGTGGGTGATATTGTGAAAAAATCTCTTGTATTTAGCACATATTCTGAAGAAATACGCGTGGCAGTGCTGGAAGATAATAAATTAATGGAAATATTTTTCGAGGATTTAGAAGCTGGAAAATTATCCGGAAAGATTTTTTTAGGTAGAATTGAAAATGTAGTTCCTGCTTTAGAGTCTTTTTTTGTTAATATAGGAACTAAAAAAAATGGTTTTTTAAGATTTAAGGATACAACAATTGATCCGAATTCTCTACGAAGAGGTTCTTTCATTATTGTACAGGTAAAAAAAGATGGAAATTCCAGAAAAGGTCCTCAATTAACTATGAGAATAGATATACCAGGAAGATATATTGTATATATGCCGTTTGGCGAAAATAGCATAGGCATTTCAAAAAAAATATATTCATCAAATGAAAAAGATAGACTGAGAGAAATTGGAGAAATATTAATCGAAACAGAAAGGGAAGGGATAATATTTAGAACAAATTGTGAAAATGTGGATTTTGAAACTATAAAAAATGAATTCATTAATTTAAAAAAGATATGGAAAAATATACTCAATGATGTGAAGAAGTATAATAAACCCATGTTATTATATGAAGATGAAGACTTTATTCAGTATATATTGAGGGAAAAACTCAATAACAATACATATGAAATAATAACTGATGATATTAAATTATTTAAAGAATTTAATAATTTAAAAAATGAATATTTTAATTTGAAAGTTAGAAAAGTTGATATAGATGCATTTGCATGGGCGGATATTTATAATCAATTGGATGATCTTTTTTCGCGGAAAATTGAACTTCCAAGTGGTGGCATTATTACTATTGATAAAACAGAGGCTCTTACAGTGTTTGATGTTGATTCAGCAGGTAATGTTTTAGAAAAAAATGTTGAAAATACTTCATTTAAGACGAATTTGGAAGCTGCAAAAGAAATCGCGAGACAACTTAGACTTAGAAATATAGCAGGTATAATACTTATTGATTTTATAGATATGAAAGATAATTATCATAAAGAAGAAATAATAAATATATTTAGAGAAGAAACATTAAAAGATAAAGCGAGAATTTCTATTTCTGGATTTACCAGATTAGGACTATTAGAGCTCTCCAGAAAGAGAACCACTCCTTCTATAGATGCTTTGTTATTTACTCAATGTCCAGTTTGTCAGGGAACAGGGAAAATTGCGTCTCCAAGAATCGTTTTTAGAAAAGCTCTAAAGGAGTTAGAGGAATCGTTATATGACTTGAAAAAGAAACATAATATAAAAGAAGTTTATATAAGTGTATATCATAATCTTTCCGGATATTTTACAAAAGAAAAGAAAAAAGAAATAGAAAAAAAATTTAATATAATTTTAGATATTGATTTTAATTGGAATGATCCTAATTCGTATAACATCAGATACAGAAAATAGTGGAGGAAATTTTATGAGAATTCAATTTCAGATAAAAGAAAAAATGATTCCCATATTCGAAATAGAAAAAAATCATGATATATTAATTGTAGGTGGAATTGAAATATTTATAAAAAGTATTCTGAATATTCCCCATATATCTTTAGTTGTGAATGGAATTGGAACTAAAATAGCTATTCATTTAAAAAAAATAGGTTTGTATCCAGTAATTTTTGACTTTTTGGGGAATGATGAATTTTTAGAATTAATAAACAGATATTTTGAACAAAATGAAATAAATCTTTTTTTTTCAAGGCAACCTTATGGAACTAAACGAGTTTTAAAAATTTTAGATAAAGGTGAAGAATTGGTATATAAAGATTTTAGAAATATAGAAAAATTGGATTACAATTCTTCTATAAATATACTTGCTGATATATATAAAGAAGTAAAGAGTGTTTATTTAATATTGCAAAATTGGGATACAAATATAGTCAGAAATATTAAATTAATGGGTAAATTTTTATTTCTTGATTTTGAAGAAAGCTTGATTGTTCCAGAAAAAAAAGAAATATTTGGAGACTTTATTTTTACAAATGAAAATATAAAACTTACAGATAATATACATTATTTATATAAAGTAACATTTAAAAAAGATGGAAAAATAAAATTTGAATTTTCAGAAGAATCATGGGAAATTATACCTTTTTCACAAAAAAAAGAATTTTTGTTTGAAGCAAAATGTGCATTTAAAAGTATTGTTATCAGTTCTCTTTTTGATGGTAAATCATTAAAAGATGTTTTGCTTTTAGGAAATATTGCTTATTCATATGCCTTAGAAAATAAGGGGAAAATGATTTCAAAAATACAATTATTTGAAGAATATTATAAATTAAAATAAGAGGGAAATCCCTCTTATTTTAAATAAATTTTAAATAAAAAATTTGATTACTTCATTAGCTACTACTTCTTTTTCAACATCATCTACAACGACATGACCGCTTTCTTCAAGAATTATTGTCTTTACAATATCAGAATTTATATTGTTTTTTATTATATCTTTAACCTTTAATGGAACAGTATTGTCTTTTTTTGAGACAATTATTAAAGTGTCACTTTTTACTTTATTCATCCTCTTTTTAGCTAACTTTTGTAATTTATACAAATCAGCACCTTTCGAAGGAAAATTATAAGTCCAATATTCTTTAGTTAATTTTTTCAGACAATCATCGTTATATACCTCTCTTTTTTTTCTTTTGATTTTCTTTGTGAATAATTTTATTATTGGAGTTAGCTTTAATCTCCAATCTGTAGCTTCTATTGCTGGGGCTGCCAATACTATTTTTTCTGGAGTAAATTGTGAAGCCAATAATAGGGTTAATACTCCTCCCATGGATAATCCCAAAACATACACTTTTTTATATGTTGTTTTTAATTCAATATATGAATCAACTACTCGCCTTAACCAATCTCTCCATGTACTATTGAGGAAATCAGTTGAATTTGTCCCATGTCCTGGTAATCTTGGAATATATACAGTATAACCGGCTTTATTTAATCTTTTTCCAATATATTGCATATTGTGAGGTGAACCGGTAAAACCGTGTATTATTAACACCGCTATATCGCTACCTTTTAAAAATATAGAATTAAAGTCAGAACATAAAATTTCAGTATCTTTAGATATATTATCCAGAAACATAAAACACCCCCATTCACAACACTTTGTATTTATTATACCATTTTTCTAAAGTTTTTAAAATAATGAACGATATATAAATTGAAAGGATTTGATTATTTTTAATTAATAATTAAAGTATATAAAAAAACAGTCGAAATAAATAATGGTTGAAAACAAATAATATTTCACATGGAGGTGGAATTATGAGGATTTATCACAACATGGAAGCTTTAAATGCATGGAGAACGCTTAACACTGTTAAAGGTGAGATGGGAAAATCTTTAGAAAAACTTTCTTCAGGGTTAAGAATTAACAGAGCAGCAGATGATGCAGCAGGATTGGCAATTTCGGAAAAAATGAGAAATCAGATTAAAGGTCTTGATACAGCAGTTAGAAATGCTCAAGATGCAATTTCGATGATTCAAACAGCAGAAGGTGGAATGGATGAAATACATTCTATATTAAAGCGTATGAGAGAGCTTGCTGTTCAATCATCAACAGATACAAACACAGATGCAGACAGAGTTCAACTGCAAAATGAATTCACAGAATTAAGAGATGAAATCAACAGAATAGCAAAGACAACACAATTTAACACAAAGAATTTATTGGATGGTTCATTAAAAGAAACAAGAGATGCAGAAGCTAAATTAGTATCTCCAGGTTCAGCTCATTTTTCAACAAGTCTTGAATCAACTACTTATACTGATGCTAATATTATTATTGAAGTAGGACAATTTAGTGGTGGGGCTAGTTCAGATATTGACATTAAATTAACAATAATTACTGCTGGCGGGAAGAGTACTTCTCTTGTTACAAGCGCGGCAGGAAAAGCTGCTAATAGTGTAGTTCTTAATGTTGGAGCCGGTAGTGTTAAAATTTCTTGGGATGGAAATCAGTTAGCCGACATTAGTGATTATGGTGGAACTTTAGCAAGTGGTACAAAAGTTGATGGTGGAGCTGTTGCAGTGTTTGGAGCTGTTACTGCAGGTTCTAGTGGTGTAAATCCATTAAATTATCATATAGGAGCAAATGAAGGACAGGTTATAAATCTTGGTTTTGAAAGTATGAAGGCAGATGATATTGGTATTACATCAGTAGTTAAAATAGATTCTCAAAGTAATGCTGAGTTTGCAATAAGTGCTATAGATGCTGCGGTATATAAAGTATCTGCATTTAGATCTAAGTTAGGTGCTGCACAGAACAGGCTTGAACATACAATTAAGAACTTAGGTGTAGCTTCTGAAAACTTAACTGCTGCAGAATCAAGAATTAGAGACGCAGATATGGCAAAGGTTATGGCAGATTATACAAGACAACAAATACTTATGCAATCTGGTACTGCAATGTTATCTCAGGCAAATCAGTTACCTCAACAGGTATTACAATTATTAAGATAATATAAAATAAAAAGAGGGCTATGCCCTCTTTTTATTAATTGACAATGTATAATAAAAAAGATTTTTCTACTACAAAAATAAGGTATGTTAAAGAATTGATTTTATATTTATTATTATCTTTACTAATTATTTTTTGAAAAATAATAAAAATTCCCTCAAAAGAGGGAATTTTTATTAATAAACTTTTGTCTTTTTTATCCAGCCAATAACAATTGGACTTGCAATATAAAGTGAGGAATAAGTTCCAACAACAACACCCACAGCTAAACCGAAAGCAAATGGAGCTATGGCTTTTCCACCCCAGATTAAAATTGGCAATACTACAAGAAATGTTGTAAATGATGTATTAATTGATCTAACTATAACTTCATTGATACTGGTATTAACAATTTCTTCTATACTTTTCTTGCCTCTTAATTTTTTCATATTTTCTCTTATTTTATCATATACAACTATAGTATCATTTAATGAATATCCAGCAAGAGTCAAAAATGCAGCAATAGCCGCTACATTTATTTCAATATTAAATATAGAGTAAAATCCCATTGTAATTATTATGTCATGAGCTAAAGCTAAGATAGCACCAACACCAAATGAAAATTTAAACCTTAATGTAATATAAGCTAATAATAAAACTAATGAAATAATAACAGCATACCATGCATATGATTTTATTTCTTCAGCAGCATAACCTGAAACATCGTTAAATTCTAAAAAGTTTATTTTTATATTTTTTTCAGAAAAATTTTCTTTCATTGAATTAATTAAATTTTCTTTTAAAGCAGTTGATCCGGATAACGATTCTTTTAAAACAACAGAATATTGAAATAATTTAGAATTTTCAACATTCAAATTTTTAAGTTTTGCAATTTTTGCTGTTGCATAATCGGATTTTATAGAGCTCAATATATTTCTAATTTCATTTATACTTACTTCTTTATCTGAAGAAATTACAAATTCTGTTCCGCCTGCAAAATCAACACCAAGATTAAAACCTTTTGTAAAAACAAAAATCAAGCTTGTAATTACCAACAATAATGAAAGTAATATAAAAAACTTTCTTTTACCTACAAAATCGATCATTTTTTCCCCTCCTCAACAGCCACTTTTTGATATTTTTTAACATTGACTAGATGACTTGTGGACTCAAGAATAGCCCTTGATACAACTAAATTTGTAAACATACTTCCTAAAACACCTATAATCAATGTTATTGCAAAACCTCTTACTGTACCTGTTGCGAAGTAATATAATACAACACCCGCTAATACGGTTGTCAGATTCGCATCAAAAAGTGTCCAGAATGCTTTATCAAAACCAAATCTAACGGCTGTTAAAGGAGGCCTACCATGTCTTAATTCTTCTTTTATCCTTTCATAAATAATAACATTACCATCAACCGTTGTACCAAAAGTTAAAATAATACCAGCTAGACCAGGTAAGGTTAAAATCGCATGTGTTCCCGCCAATACTCCAAGAAGTAAAGTTGAATTAAATAATAATGCAATATCTGCTACTACACCCATCCAACCATAGAAAATAATCATATAAATCATAACAACAACCAATCCTAACAAGCCGGCTTTTACAATAGTTTCAACAACATCTCTTCCTAAAGTTGGTCCTGTTGTTCTTTCCTGGAATTTAACCAGATCGACAGGTAAATTACCAGCTTTGATTAATGCAGCAACATTTCGTGCTTCTTCGATAGTTTGAATACCAGTTATTTCAGCTGCGCTACTTGTGATTTTTTGATTAACTGTTGGAGCGATAATAACTCTATTGTCTAAAATAATAGCTAATCTTTTTCCAATCAAATTACCAGTTATTAATTCGAATTTTTTACTTCCCTGTGAGCTAAACCTAAGATTAACTAAAAATCCTTTTTCCCTTGTGTTTATATCAGCATTAGCATCTATTACTTCTGTTCCTGTAAATTCAAAAGGTTCTTTACCGAAAGTAAAATATTTTTTTACTTTATACCATGTTGTTTCATCATACATATCTCTGACATAATCATATAAAGGTTCATTTTTTCCATTTATAACCACATATTTATTTCTTTTAACTTCTGGTTTTATATCGGATGTTTGTATATCAACGACTTCTGCGAAAAAGAGTTTTCCTCTACTTCCGATTAATTTTTCGGCAGTTTCAATATCTGTAATTCCAGGTATTTCGACACGAACTCTGATTTTATTTCCACTAACAATTTTTGATACAACTGCTTCAGTGTATCCTGCAGCATCTAATCTTTTTCTCAATACAAGAATAACATTATCTATAATTTCATTTGGATCTGTACCTTCATCAAGTTTCATATTATATTCCAACATACTACCGCCTTTGATATCCAGGCCAAGCTTAATGTTCGAAAAGAACTTAAAAATTCCAGTATTTTCACTTGCAGTTTTTGATGGCCAAAAAAATAGCAATAATGCGGTTAGTATAACTACTACAGAAATAATTACTCTAACTTTGTGTGCTTTCACAAAACCAACCCCCTTGAATATTACTTTTTATTTTCTTCTTTGTTGGATTTAGATAAAATAGCAACTATTGAACTTTTGGTAATATCCAACTCTGTTTTATCAGCAGTTCTAATTCTGACAAAATCATTATTAATATTCACTATTTTTCCTATAATCCCTGATTGGGTTAAGATTTTATCATCCTTTTTTAGTTTTGAGAGCATATCTCTATGCTTTTTTTCCTGCCTTTTTTGTGGCATTATTATTAAAAAATACATTAAACCAAAAATTAATACAAACGGAAATAATATTCCAAAAATACCTCCTGAAGCTGTTGTTGCAGCGCTTCCTGTAGTGGTTTGAGGAGCTGCCGCTTCAGGTGGACCAAAAAATAAAAAATTTGTTATACTATAAAAATTCATAATAACTTCACCTCCGAATAAAATTTTTCTTAGAATATTATAACACAGATTCGTGATTTATGGAAATTTTTATGATATAATAAAGAGGGAAATTTAATATTTTTGTGGAAAAAAATATTGAATAACGATCAAGGGGGTATGAATATGGAACTTTTAAAAGAACTTGAAAACATTATAAACAATTTAACTGAGAAGTACAACAGACTCAAAGAAGAAAAAGAGGCTTTAAAAAAAGAAAATGAAGAATTGTATGCAGAATATGAAAATCTTTCAAGAGAAAGAGATGCATTAAAAAACCAACTTGAAGAATTAAAGAAAAACGAAGAAGATATGGAAAAATATATCAAGGATATCAATTATAAATTAAAAGAAATCCTTGGCGAAGACAATTCTTCTGAAGGAAATTTATTTGAAACTCAAGAAGAATCTATTAGTAACGAATCTGTTACTGAAACATATTCGCAAGAAGAACCTAAATGGTGATTTTCAGGTGGTGAAGTTTTATGGGAGACAAGGGACAAAAACATATATATTTTGATTTAATGGGAAAAAAATACGATTTTATTACAGATGAACCTGAAGAAATTGTAAATGAAATTTTAGAAAACATAAAAAAGAATGTTGAAGATATATATTCTAAAATGAACAATCCTGATCTTGTTCATATCCTGTTGTTTTTATTATTAAATGAAAATCTGGAAAAATTAGAATTAAAAAACGGATTAAAAGATTTAATAGATAAAGTCTCTTTTGTCTCCCATAATAAAGTGTAGTTTGGTGGTGTGTAAATTATGAAAATAGGTTTTTTCGATTCAGGTATAGGTGGATTAACCGTATTGAAAAAGGTGGTCAAGACCTTTAAAGGCCACCAGTATTTTTATTTCGGGGATACCATGAATGTACCTTATGGCTCGAAACCAATAAAAAAAATTGTATCAATTTTGAAAAGTCTATTTCGATTTTACGATGAGCTCGGAATAGACATTGTTGTTGCTGCATGCAATACTTCTGATTCAATAATTTTAAGAAATTATATAGATATGTCTGTTTATAAATTCAAATATATCAGTATATTGGAAAATGCTGTTCAACAGATAAATGTGAATGAAAGGGTTTTACTATTGGCTACCGAGAACACCGTTAAAACAGGAACTTATAGAGAACTTTTAGCTTCTAAAAGAGTGAAATTAAGTGAAATAGCCTGTCCTTTATTTGTACCGTTGATTGAAGAAGGAATATGGCACGGACCAATAGCAGAATCAATTGTAAACTTTTATTTGAGGAAACAAAAAAAATATGACAAAATTATTCTGGGTTGCACTCATTATCCGATTTTGGAAAAACATATAAAAAAAGCGGTAAAAGGTGAGATAGTAGACCCTGCTAACGGAATTGTGGATTCATTAAAAAATTATATACCAATTAATGAATCATCTCCAGAAATTACTTTTTTTGTTTCAGGTAATTTACCCAAATTCATATATAATTCAGAGAGAATTTTACGTAAGAATTATAAAGTTAAATATTTATCTCTTGCTTTTGATGAAAGTGAAGTGGTTTTATGGTGAAGAAAAGAAAAATTTTATTAATTACAGGGTTATCTGGAGCTGGAAAAACGACAATATTAAAGATTTTAGAAGATATTAACTTTTATACTATAGATAATATTCCACCGCATTTAATTAAAGAATTTCTAATTATGATTTTAAAAAGTTCAGATATAGAAAATATTGCTTTTGTTAGTGATATTAGATGGAAAGATCCGAAAAGATTAAAAGATGAAATAATAAAGATTAGAAAGACATTTAAAAAAGGAGATAATGAATTTAAAGTTATGTTTTTAGATTCTTCTGTAGAAACTATAAAGATTAGATTTTTGAAATCAAGACGTTCCCATCCTTTACAAAATGAAAATAATTCTTTGGAAAAAGCTATAGATAAAGAAGTTGAATTAATGACACCTATAAAGGAAATTTCAGATATTATTATAGATACTACAAATCTTGAACCTTTAAAATTCAGAGAAAAAATTTTTGAAATTTTAGAAGAAAATAAAGAAAATGACACAAAAATAAAAATAATTAGTTTTGGTTTTAAATATTCTGTTCCAAATGATTTAGATTATTTGTTTGATGTAAGGTTTTTACCCAATCCTTATTATATAAAAGAATTATTTATTCAAACTGGAAAAGATAAAGATATTATAAACTATTTAGAGCATTTTGAAGAATCAAAGGATACTGTAAAATCCATCTTTGAGTTGATATTAAAAATTCAAAAATGGTATTCATCAACAGGTAGAGTTTCTATTAATATTGGAATAGGTTGTACAGGTGGTCGTCATAGATCTGTTTATGTAGCAGAAAAGATTTATACCTTGCTAAAAGATAATAATCTAAATGTATCTATTTTTCATAGAGATATTGACAGGTGATAGAAATGTCAGTTTTTTCAGAAAATGTTAAATTAGAATTGGTTAATACAAAAATTGATTATCCTGAAGTAGAATTATTTGGTTTTATAAAAGGAAAGGGAAGTTTTGTTATAAATGGAGATCAACATTTTTTAAAATTATCTGTTTCATCAATGAATACTCTGAAAAGGGTATATAAGATTTCTAAAGAATTATTTGAGGAATGGATAACAACTTATATAAAAATTGAAAAAAGGTTAAAATTAGGAAGAATGGGAGAACTTTATTTTAATTTAATGCATGCAAAAATAGTTTTTGAAGAAAAAAATATAGATATTTTTTCTGATGATATCCCGAAATATATTTATAATGACCCATATTTATTTGGTATTTTTATGCGAGGTTTGTTTTTAAGTTGTGGGTCGGTTTCAATTACCAAAAATTACCATTTTGAAATTTTTTCTGATTTTACGGATTTTTTTGCGCAAAAAATAATAAAAAATTTACATAATCTTATAGGAATTAAAGCCAATTATATAACAAAAAATAATAAAATAAAAATATACATAAAATCTTCCAGAGATATTTTAAATGTGCTTGAATTAATTGGAGCTCATGATTCTGTGGAAAAAATATCAAATATTATAAAAGTTCGCGAATTGAAAAGTAATGTGTCGCGGACGTTTAATTTTATTTCTGCAAATGCGACTAAAACTGCAGAAAGTGCTTCAAAACAAATTGAAAGTATTAATATCCTTTTAGAAAATGGATTGTTTGATGAGTTGCCAGATGAATTGAAACAAATAGCATTATACAGATTGGAAAATGAAAGTGATAGTTTAAGCGAAATGGCTGAATCGTTGAATATATCAAAATCTTCGTTATATTATAAAATAAAAAAATTGGAAAAATTAGCCAATAATATAAAAAGAGGTGGATATTCATGAAATGTCCATATTGTGGGCACGATGAAACGAGAGTATTGGATTCAAGAACAATTGCTGAAGGTACTGTGACTCGAAGAAGACGGGAATGTTTGAAATGTGGTAGTAGATTTACAACATATGAAAGATACGAAATGCATAAAATTTTTGTTATTAAAAAAAATGGTCAAAGAGAAATATTCGACAGACAAAAAGTATTAAATGGATTAATTAAAGCCTGCCATAAAAGAGCTATAAGTTATGAGCAAATTGAAAATCTGGTTGCAGAAATTGAAGAGATTGTGAGAAAAATGGGAACTTCAGAAATAGAAAGCAGAAAAATAGGTGATATAATTATGAATAAATTAAAAGAGCTTGATCATGTTGCCTATGTTAGATTTGCTTCAGTATATAAAGAATTCGGAGATTTAAACCATTTTATAAAAATAATAAATGATTTAAAGAAAAAAGAAAATTGAAGAAGAAATTCAAGGAGGTTTAAAATATGGTACCAGGTGAAAAGATACAACTTACAAAAGAAGGTTATGAAAATTTAATAAAAGAAAAAGAAGCGTTAAAGAAAAAATTAATGACTGAAATCGCTGAAAGAATAAAAGAGGCAAGAGAATTAGGTGATTTATCTGAAAATAGTGAATATGAAGAAGCAAAAAATGAACAGGGAAAGATTGATTCAAGAATAAAAGAAATTGATTATATATTGGAAAATGCAGAGGTTATTGATGAATCTGAAAGCAATAATGAGGAAGTTAATTTAGGGAATACAGTTATTGTTAAAGATTTAAAAAAGAATATAGAAGAAACCTATAAGATAGTTAATTCACAGGAAGCTGACATATTTTCCAATCCTAAAAAGATTAGTTCAGAATCTCCATTAGGAAAAGCTTTATTAAAGAAAAGAATTGGTGATAAAATAAAGTTTAAAACACCATCAAATAAAGAAAGAGAACTTGAAATATTAGCTATATTAAAATATGGAGGTGCTTGATTTGAGCGATTTAAGAGAGCAAAGATTAAAGTTGATAGAAGAAATTAGAAAAGAAGGAAAGAATCCATATCCTTACAAATTTGAAAAGGATATGAAAGTTGAAGAGATAAAAGAAAAATACAACAATATTTCTGATGGGGAATTATTAGAAAATGAAATATTTAAGTTTGCTGGTAGAGTAATGTCAATTAGAAAGCATGGAAAATCTGCTTTTATAGTAATAAAAGATGATACAGGAAGAATACAAGCATATATAAGAAAAGATAAAGTTGCTGACGGAAAATTTGATGAATTCAAAAAATATATGGATATTGGAGATTGGATTGGAATAGAAGGATTTCCTTTTAAGACGCATACAGGAGAATTAACTTTATTAATATTGGATTTTGAAATTTTGTCAAAAGCATTGAGACCATTACCTGAAAAATGGCATGGACTAAAAGATAAAGAAGTTAAATACAGACAGAGATATGTTGATATGATAGCAAATGATGAGAGTTTAAAAACATTTGTAACAAGATTTAAAGCTATTAGATATATCAGGGAATTTTTATCTTCAAAGGGATTTATAGAGGTAGAAACACCAACATTGCATCCTATTTTAGGTGGTGCAAATGCAAGACCATTTGTAACACATTTAAATGTTTACGATGTTGATATGTATTTGAGGATAGCTCCCGAACTATATTTAAAAAGACTTGTTGTTGGTGGAATGGAAAAAATATTTGAAATTGGTAAGAATTTCAGAAATGAAGGTGTCTCTTATAAACATAATCCAGAATTCACGATGATGGAATTATACCAAGCATATGCTGATTATAATGATATGATGAAAATTACGGAAGATGTTTTATCATATGTTGTAGAAAAAATACATGGTACAACAAAAATTAATTATCAAGGAGTAGAAATTGATTTCAAACCACCTTTTAAAAGAGTAAAGATGAGAGATTTCATAAAAGAACATCTTGGAGTTGATATTTTAGAGGATTCAGATGAAAGAATGATAGAGGTTTTAAAAGAAAATGGGGTGGATATTCAGGTAGAAGATAAAGGACATTATATAGATGAATTGTGGTCGTTAGTTGAAGACAAAATAGTTCAACCAACATTTGTTTTGGAGCATCCTGTTGAAATATCACCATTGGCTAAACGCCATAGAGAAGACCCAAGAGTTACAGAACGATTTGAATTAATCATATATGGCAGAGAATTAGCAAATGCATTTAGTGAATTAAATGACCCTGTAGATCAATTACAGAGATTCAAAAAGCAAGTGGAATTAAAAGAAAAAGGTGATGATGAAGCTCAGATGATGGATCTTGATTTTGTTAGAGCTTTAGAATATGGGTTGCCACCAACCGGCGGGCTTGGAATTGGCATAGATAGATTTGTTATGTTTCTTACTAATGCGGAAACAATAAGGGATGTTATAGCTTATCCAATAGTAAAGCCAATGAAATTTGAAGATGAAGAGAAATTAATTGAAAATGATGAATAAAATTAACCTTATTTAAATATTAAATTCATCTTTATGTATATAATATATAAGGTACATTAAATATAATAAATAATAAAATATATAGGAGGCTGATTAAAATGGCTAGAGTTTGTGAAGTGTGCGGGAAAAGACCAACAGCAGGCAATAGCGTTGCTCATTCTAAAGTAACGACAAGAAGATGGTGGAAACCAAATATTCAAAAAGTTAAGGTTGTTTTAGAAGATGGAACAATAAAAAGAATGAATGTTTGTACGAGCTGTTTAAAAGCTGGAAAAGTAAAGAGAGCAATATAATAATAAAGTCTCGCAATTTGCGAGACTTTATTATTATATCCCTAAAATTGATTTTTTTTAGAAATATTTTACCAATGTTTGACCAGCTTGCTATTAGCAAGCTGGTTTTGTGTTATAATAGCATTGAAATCAGTTCGGAAAATCATATAAATTGAATTATAAAAGAATTGGAATGTGTAAAATATTAACAAATATTACTAAAAGAAAATTTTAATATTTATTTTTTATATGGAGTATGCATTTAATGAGGTGATTATTTTGAAAATATTAGGTCCTGTTGTAACCTCTAAAACAATTGGACAATCTTATATTCAAATAAGAGATTTGGTTCCACTGGCAAAAAAATATAATTATTCATCTATTGCAATATTAGAAAACCATCCAAAATCGTGGATAGATTTCATACATACATGCAATTTGTATAAGATAAAGCCTATAATATTTTTTGAATATAAAAACAATGTCGCATTACTTAAAAATACAGAAGATCTTAAAAAAGCTATAAGAATATATAATGGAATGAAAGATAATTTATATTTTTTCGCCAGTAAAAAAATTTTAAGAAAAATAGTATATCCAACGAAAAGATTTTCAGAATTAATAAATAATCTTAATGGTGATTATATAAGGAAAAATTACAGTATTGAAAATTATATTGATAATAAATTATATAATTATATTTTAAGTATAGATACTAATTATGATATTTCCAAATTTTTTGTTAACATTCCTAATATGGGAGGATTTAAAAAGTTATATGAAAGTATTCTACCAATAATAAAAAAAATACCGGAAAATTACATGGATAGATTGAAATATGAATTAGAAATTATCAGAAAACTAAATGTTTCAGATTATATATTAACTGTAAAAAAGATAATCGATATTGCTAAAGAATCCAAAATATTAATAGGACCTGGAAGAGGTTCAGCCGTAGGTTCTTTAATTGTTTATATGCTTGGTATAACATTAATAGATCCTGTAAAATACAACCTTTATTTTGAAAGATTTTTAAACGAATCAAGACAGGAATTACCCGATATTGATGTTGATATTGAATCAGAAAAAAGAGACGTTCTTATTGAAAATTTGGCGAAAGAATTTAAAGTTGCTCAGGTTAGAACTTATGTAAGAATGAAAAGTAAAAGTGTTTTTAAAAAAGTCAAAAGTATTTTGGGAATAGATTATTCAAATAAATTTACAAAAAAAATAAGAGATAAAGAAAATATGAAATTATATAATAAACCGGAAATAAAAGATTTTTATACATTATCTTTTTATCTTGAAGGAATTGAAACAGCTGAATCCGTACATGCTGCGGGTGTAATTTTGTCAGATAAAAACATCGAAGATATCATACCACTTGATTTTTCAAGAAACATTCCTGCAACATTATGGGAGATGGACGAACTAAAGTTAATTGGTATAGAAAAATTTGACCTATTATCTTTAGATACGCTATCTTTATTAAAAAAATTCAACTTTCATTATTCTAAAGATAAATTTTTCAATTTATCCAATAAAAACGTATATAGTATGATATCAAAGGGTTTAACGGAGGGGATTTTTCAACTTGAATCGAATCTGGCAAAAAAATTAACCAGAAAATTAAGACCTAAAAATTTTAATGAATTATATATATTATTGGCATTAAATAGACCAGGCCCTCTAAATTCAGGAATGTTTGATGAGTATTTAGAAGGAAGTTCGAAAGAGTATTTAAAAAAGATGCTACCGGAAACAAAAGGGGTTATTATATTTCAAGAACAGGTAATGTATCTGGCACAAAAATTAGGCGGATTGGCAACACATGAATCTGATAATTTTAGAAAAGCTATTGCCAAAAAGGATATTAAAAAAGTTACAGCATTAAAAGAAAAATTTATTTCGAATGCTGCAAAAAAAATTGGAGAAAAGGAAGCAAAAGAATTATACAAAAAAATAGAAATTTTTGCTCAATATGCTTTTAATAAATCTCATAGTGTAGCATATTCGCATTTGAGTTATTGGATTGCTGAAATAAAAAGTTTATATCCCGAAAGGTTTTATCTTGAATATATAAAGTATAAGGGATTTTCTTTTGATTTGTATAATGAAATAAAACTTATGAATATTAATTTATTACTACCTGATATAAATTTTCCATCAGGAAAATTTAAAAAAAGCGTTGTTATACTTCCATTGAGAACTATAAAAGGTGTTGGTGAGTTTGCAGAGAAAAGGATTTTTGAGGATATTAATAAGAATGGGAAATATACATCCTTTGAAGATTTTATAAAAAGAACTAAAAACATAGGAATTACACGAAATATTACAGAACAGATGGTTAAAGGAGGAGCGTTTAATAATATTGATAAAAATAGAAGAAAATTATTAAGGAAAATTTCTGAAATAGAAATGTATGCTAGCGACTCATCACAAAAAATTCTTTCCAGTGTTTTTGGGGAAAATTTACGAAAAAAAGATAAAGATATAGTAACTTCCAGAAATGATATAATTGCATTCGAAAAAGATGCGTTCGGTTTTGCAATTTCCACTTGATTTTATAAAAAAAATGTGATATAATCGCATTGAAATAAATTATCTAAGATGTTCGAGGGCTTCGCCCTCGAACTCTCTTTTATTAATAAGGAGGTGTATTATTATGAAAATTGACCTGATAAAAGAAAAAGCTAATGAAATTGCTAAAAGGATGAATCTTGAAATATTTGATGTTTCAATGAAAAAAATCAGAAGAAAATTAAAATTAGAAATAATTATTGATAAGTTAGATGGGTATATTGGAATTGACGAATGTGAAAAGTTTTCAAGAGAAATAGAGGTATATCTTGATGAAAAAGACATAATAGATAGTTCTTATGATTTAATAGTTAGTTCTCCTGGATTGGATAGACCATTAAGAAGTTTAAATGATTTTATACGATTTAGAGGAAAATTAGCTAAAATAATCTTAAAGGAACGAATAGAAAATCGTTCTGTTGTTAAAGGATATATCGAGAATATAGAGGATAATACTATATTTATAAGAGAAAAAGATGGTGGGAAACTTTTAAATATTCCTTATACAAAAATACTTAGATCAAATTTAGAAATAGACTTATAAAGTGGAGGTGATTATATGAATGTGGTTTTAATAGAAGCATTAGAAGAATTGGAAAGAGAAAAAGATATAAAAAAAGAGGTTCTTTTAGAAATTATAGAAAAAGCAATAGAAAAAGCTTATAAAAATAATTATGAGATGGAAAATGTTGAAGTAATTGTGGACAAAAATCATGGAGAAATCTCAATATATCAACTTCTTAAAGTCGTTGAAAATGTTGAAAAAGAAGGTGAAGAGATTGCTTTAGAGGAAGCCAAAAAAATAAGTTCAAAAGCACAATTGGGAGATGTGGTTAAAAAGAAAATAAATCCAAAAAAAGAATTTAAAAGAATAGCTGCACAAACAGCTAAACAGGTTATAAAGCAAAGTATTAGAGAAATAGAAAAAGAAAATTTATATCATAAATATGCTCCACTTGAGGGTAAAATAACCACAGCAGAAGTATTATTGGTAACAAATGATTATGCGGATATAAGGATTGGAAAATTAGAAACAAAATTGCCAAAAAAAGAATGGATACCTAATGAAACTCTATATTCTGGAGACATCTTAAAAGTTTACATTAAAAGCATTCAAAAAACAACAAAAGGGCCTAAAATTCTTGTGACAAGAAATGCACCAGAATTTGTGGAAGAATTGTTCAAAATGAATATACCTGAAATTGAAGATGGTATAGTAAAAATAAAAAAAATATACAGAGAACCCGGAATAAGGAGTAAGATAGCAGTTTATTCAGAAGATCCAAAAATTGATCCAGTAGGTGCATGTATTGGTGAAAATGGTGTAAGAATAAGCCAAATATTAGATGATTTGAAAAATCTGGAAAAAATAGATGTTATTAGATGGTCAGATAATGTCGAAGAATTGATTAAAAATGCTCTGGCGCCTGCACAGGTTTTGAAAATTAAATTGGACAAAAAAAATAAAACAGCTTTGGTTCATGTCCCTGAAACTCAATTATCTCTGGCAATAGGTAAAGGTGGCCAAAATGCTCGTGCTGCGGCGAAGATTACCGGGTGGAAAATTGATATACACACTGTTTGAATTAAATAAAAGGGAACACAATTTTAATAATATTTAAATCAAAAAGTTTTTTTTTTGCTGTAAAATTGAATCGAACTAAAATATGAGGAGGCGGATTCTACACTATGTCCCAACAAATATTAAAAAAGGTTCTCAGAGATAAAAAACAAAGGATGACTGCACAAAGAGAGCTTATTTTAAAAATATTTATGGAATCAAAAGGAAGATTATTGAGTTTAGATGATGTATATATGAATATCAGAAAGAAAAAAAGCCATAAAACAAGTAAAATGACAGTAAAGAGAGGGATAGATCTTTTAGAAGAAATAGGTATTATTAGAAAGTTGGATTTTGAAGACGGAACACCGAGATATGAATTGATAGAAGATTTTGATGAAGACCCAAGAGTGCTGTTTATATGTGAAAATTGCGGAAAGGCATTAAAGTTGGATTTGGATAAAGAAAAAATAAGAAGTATTTTACCTTATGAAAATATTGAAATTAAAGATTTTGACTTGAAGATATATGGAATGTGTACTGAATGCAAATAATACTGCACTTAAGTGCAGTATTATTTTTATCAGATTGTGTTGATATTTCTATAATTAATTAAAGATAAAATTTTTATATTATAATAATTATAAATAGCAGGTAATTACTTACCTGCTATTTTAAATATTTATATATTTCATTTTTTAATAAGCCTATACCTTCACCAGTTTTTGAAGATACAGGAAAATATAAATATTCTCCATATTTTGATAATTCAGTTTGTATTATTTTGAATTTTTTATTTCTTTCCGATTTCTTTAACTTATCGAGTTTTGTAAGAACTATAATAAAAGGTATTTCTAGTTGCCTCAACCATTGTATCATTTCAATATCTTTCTTTTGTGGTTCATGCCTATGATCGATTAGCAAAAAGACCATCTGTAATGAATATCTGTTAGTAAAATAATCTTCCAATAATTGAGCCCATTTTTTCTTTTCCTCTTTTGAAACACTTGCGAATCCATATCCTGGTAAGTCTACAAGGTAACCTTTGTTATTTACACTATAAAAATTTATAGATCGAGTTTTTCCGGGATTAGAACTTATTTTTGCGATTTTTATACCAAATATTTTATTAAGCAAACTTGATTTTCCAACATTAGATCTTCCGGCAAATGCTATTTCTGAATTAAGAACAGGAGGGTAATCTCCTTTTATATATGCAGTTTTTACTAATTCTATTTTATTAGACATTTTCATCACCCCAGTAATGCTATTTTTAATACTTCTTCAATATTATTAACTTTATTGACTTTTATCCTTTTTAGAATTTCTTCTGGGATTTTTTCTAAATCTTTTTCATTATCTTTAGGGATTATTACTTCTTTAATTCCGCTTCTATATGCAGACAATAACTTTTCTTTAATTCCACCTACAGGTAATACTTTACCCATTAAAGTAATTTCGCCAGTCATAGCAATTTCATTGTTAACAGGATTTTTTAATATTGAGGAAATTATCGATGTTGTTAAAGTAATTCCGGCAGATGGACCATCTTTTGGTACAGCTCCTTCTGGAACATGTATATGAAAATTACAATTTTCAAATTTGTCTTTTAACTTTTCATCGAATTTTTCTATTAGCGCTTTTGATAGAGTTAATGCTATTTGTGCAGACTCCTTCATAACTTCTCCTAATTTACCTGTAATTATGATTTTTCCTTTGCCAGAGGTTATAAGCGTTTCAACCTGCAAAATTTCTCCTCCATATGCTGTCCAGGCCATTCCTGTAGCCACGCCTATTTCAGGTTTTTTTAATTTGTCTGATCTGAAATATGGTGGAGTACCTAAAAAATCAGATATATCTTTAACTTTAATAACAACTTTATTTTCACCTTCGGCTAATTTTAAAGCAGTTTTTCGCATTAATTTTGCCAGAACACGTTCTAGAGATCTCACTCCAGCTTCTCTTGTGTATTCAGAAATTATCTTTTGTAAAGCAGATTTATTCAATTTTATTTGAGAATGTTTTATTCCGTGTTCTTCCATTAAACGTGGGATTATATAATCTTTGGCTATATAATACTTTTCAGCATCAGTATATCCTGAAATATGTATAATTTCCATTCTATCCCTTAAAGCTGAAGGAATTGTATGCAACACATTAGCAGTAGTAATGAAAATCACTTCAGAGAGATCAAACGGTATTTCTAAATAATGATCTATAAAACTATTATTTTGTTCTGGATCAAGAACTTCTAAGAGAGCAGAGGCAGGATCTCCTTGATAAGAAATACCCATTTTATCAATTTCATCCAGTACAATAACAGGGTTTTTCACATTTAATCTTTTTATTAATTGAATTATTCTACCTGGCATAGCTCCCACATATGTTCTTCTATGTCCGCGTATTTCAGCTTCATCTCTTATGCCGCCAAGTGAAATTCTTCCGAATTTTCTTCCTAAGGCTTCAGCGACAGATTTTCCAAGGGATGTTTTACCAACTCCTGGAGCGCCTACGAAACATAGAATAGGTGATTTTGGTTTATCTGTTAATTTTCTTACAGCCAGAAATTCTAAAATTCTTTCCTTCGGGTCTTTTAAGCCATAATGATTTTTATTTAACAATTTTTCAGCTTCTTTTATATCCAATCTATCTTCAGTTTTATTATTCCAGGGTAAATTAATAATCCAATCTAAATACGTTCTAACGACATTAGATTCTGGAGAATATGGCGACATTTTTTCAAGTCTTTTTAGTTCGTACTCCGCTTTTTCTTTTACATAATCTGGCAAACCGGAATTTTCAATCTTATTTTTAATCTCTTTAAATTCTTCATCAGATTCTCCAGAGAGTTCCTCTTGAATAGCCTTTAATTTTTCCCGTAAATAAAATTCCTTTTGACCTTTTTCAATTTTTTCTCTTACTTTTGATTCTAAAACTTCTTCTATTTCCAATAATTCAATTTCTCTCGCAAGAAATTCCAATTCTAATTCTAAACGTTTTTTAGGGTGTAACTCTTCCAATAATTCTTGTTTTTCTTCTAGTTCAAGAGGTAAAACAGATGCTATTAAATCACTTATAATTTCAGGATCATTAGTATCTTCTAACACCATTATTGCTTCTTGAGGGAATTTTTTTGTTAAACTAATATATTTTTCAAATAGATCTTTTGCTTTTCTCACCAATGCCTCTAAAGTTTTTGTGATTTTATATTTCCTTTCAAGAGGTGAAATTTCAAATTTAAATAGTTCTTCTGTTTCAATAACTTTTTTGAATTCAGCTCTTTTCAATCCTTCAACTAAAATTTTATACTCCCCTTCTGGTGATTTTACTATTTGAACAATTTTTCCAACAGTTCCGATTTTATATAAATCTTCAATTTTGGGATTTTCCTGTTCTATATGTTTTTGTGAAACAAAAAAAATCATGTTGTTGTATTTCTCAAGAGATTCTTCAAGGGCTTTTATAGATTTTTTTCTTCCGATTAACATTGGTAATATGGAATTTGGAAAAATTACTAATTTAGCTCTTGTTGCAATTACCGGTAATTCTTTTGGAATACTTTCCTGAAAAGATTTATCTATGAATCTATCTATAGCACTTTTTTTATTATCCATGCAATCAACCTCCATTTTTATTGTAAAATTAACATTCATATTAATAAATTAAGACAGAAATATGGTAAAATATAAAATTGAGTAAGGTTTATCAATATACAGTCCATTATATATTTTAGCACATTAATTATAATTTATTAGGTATTTAAGGTAAAGATAAAGAAAAAATAAATAGAAGCGTTTATTAAAAAAAGTTTATAAAAAAATTGTATATCAAAAAGGTGGGAATGATGTGACTCAAATGATACAATTATTTGGTTTAAAATTATTATCTGGTAAAAAGGAAGAAATGTGGAATTTTATAAAAAGAAAAATAAACTCAGATGAAAAAGTTTGGGTTGTAACTTTAAACGCACTAATGTTTTTAGAATATTTTAAAAATGATGAATATAAATATGAATTACAGAATGCAACAATATCAATACCAGATGGTATTGGTGTTGTAAAATATCTCGAAAAATGGGGATATACAACTGAAAGATGTCCAGGAATAGATACAATGTTAAAAATTTGCGAATGGCAGGAACATAAAATATTTTTATTGGGGTCTCAACCTGGGGTTGCAAACAAGGCAAAAAAACACTTAGAAAATAAATATCCGGATATTTCTATTGTTGGAACACATCATGGCTATTTTGATAATACAGAAGAAGTAATTGATAGAATTAATAATAGTGGAGCTGAAATCCTTTTTGTAGGGATGGGCGTTCCAAAACAGGAAGAATTTATTTACAAAAATATTCATAGATTAAATGTAAAATTAGCTATGGGTGTTGGAGGGAGTATAGATGTTATATCCGGTAAGATACCAAGGGCACCGAAAATATTTCAGTTTTTTGGATTAGAATGGTTATATAGAATGTTAAGAGAACCAAAAAGATTCAGGAAATTTCCTGATTTGATGAATTTTTATTTTAAAATTTATAGATCTAAAGAAATGCCTATAAATTTAGAAGTTATCAATTTATAGCAACCAATTAAAGGTTGCTTTTTATTTTTTAAATTTTTATGATAAAATTGTTATTAATGAAGATAAAGGAGTGGTTAAATGGAAATTCATCATGTTGTCGAAATTCTTGTTGATTACGTTTCAAATATATCTTATATTTTAGCTATGATTGTAATAGTATTTGGGATGATAAAAGGATTTTCTATCTTTTTAAAGGATGTACTTTTTGGAAAAGAATCTGAAATGAGTATATGGGAAAGCCGGTTAGAACTTGGACATTCTTTTTCACTGGGGTTAAGTTTTCTGATAGGAGCAAGCATCCTTAGAACAACAGTATCTCCAACATGGAATGATACCGGACATCTGGCAACTATAATTGCAATTAGAACCACATTAAATTATTTTTTAACGAGAGAAATTAGAGAACATAAAAAGGATGTTAAAAATGATTCAAGATAGTATTATATGGATGAAGGAATTTTTGAAAGAGCCTAATAAAAAAATAATCGATAATATTAAAAATAATAAAGAGCCTATGATTGAGTATAAACAATTAAAAGAGTTTTATAATATTTTGAAAGAAAAGGATATAAAGGTTATTACTTTTTTTGATGAAGAATATCCTGAAAAGTTAAGGCGAATATATAACTCGCCATTAGTCTTATATATAAAAGGTAATGTAAAATTATTGAAAGAAAAATCTATTGGAATAGTAGGATCCAGAAAATGCACAGCATATGGAAAAAATATAGCTTTTTCCTTTTCTGAAATATTATCAAAAAAATACGTCATAATTAGTGGTATGGCTTATGGAATAGATTCATTTGCTCATAAAGGTGCTATAAAAAATAAAACGATAGCGGTTTTGGGTAGTGGTGTGGATATTCCATATCCCGCTTTTAATAGGTCCTTATATAATGAAATATTAGAAAATAATGGATGTATTATCTCAGAATATGCTCCAGGTACGCCTGCTCAATCGTTTAGATTTCCTGAAAGAAACAGAATAATTGTTGGATTGAGTAGTAGCATAATTGTAATAGAAGCAGCTAAAAAAAGTGGTTCTTTAATAACAGCTAGATTAGCAATAGAAAGTGGTATAGATGTTTATGCGATTCCTGGGGATATAACAAAAAAATCTTCTGAAGGGACAAATAATTTAATATATAATGGTGCAATACCGATTATATCTAAAACCCATTTAAAAGAACTTTTTAATCTTGAAAATACTAATAATATTGATATTCAAAATCCATTGGACTTTAAAATAATTGAGGCTATAACGAATAATTTTAATACATTTGAAAAAATTATATATTATACATCTGAAAAATCATCTATTATACTGCAAAGGCTAACAATGTTGACTTTAGAGGGGATAATAATAGAAAATAATGGAATTTACTATTACAAAGGGGGATGATTATGAGAAAAAGTGTGCTTTTTTTGTTAATCATATTTTTATTTATACTAAATTCCTGTTCTTCGCAACCCAAAACGGAACCTTATGAATATTTTTCTTCTGCGGATAATGCCTTTACCGAGATTGTAGTGGAAGGAAAAGGAATTAATTATGAAGAAGCAGAAACCAACGCACGTATTCAGGCTTTACAAAATATAGTAGGAATGAAATTATATAATCAAACAACTGTAAAAAACTTCAAATTAGTTGATAAAACAATACTTTCAAAAACCTATGGGTTTATAAAAGGTTCTGAAATATTACAGAAAACAAGTGAAAATGGAATTTATAAAATAAAAATAAAGTATAAAGTTTCAAAAAATTTAAAAGATGATGATTATTTTTATATTTTACAACAGATGAAAAAACCAAAAATAGGTGTTTTTATTCCAATGACAAGGAGTAATGATTTTTATATAAAAATTGCGGAAACAACTATTGAAGGAAAATTAAGTAAATATGGTTTTAATTTATTTGATTTGGGGAAAATACGAAAAGTATCAGATAAAATAAATTTAGCTAATGAAGGACTTGACATTTTAATTGAAGGTAATATATATGCTGAATATTCTGGAGAATATTATGGTTTGAGTACAGCAAGAAGTAAAATAGGTCTTAAAGCCTATTGGACATCAACAGGTAAATTGGTTGCAAGTGTGTCTGCTGAATCTGGAGGTTCTGATGTAACGAAAATAGGTGCTATAAAGACAGCTGTAAGAAAAAGTTCTGAAATTGCTGGTGAAAAGCTTTCTAAAGAAATAATAAAGACATGGATGAATTATCTTGCAAACGGTCTTCCCGTCCAGATTGTTATATTAGATATTTCAAATGAAAAGTATCAAAAAATTTATAATTTAATAACGAGTAATTTTAAAGTATATTCTTATAATTATTCTAATAATACAGCTATTTTTGAAATAGAATCAAAAATTTTTACAGATAAACTATATAATTTGTATTTTAAGGATTATGATTTGATTACACAAAATATGCTATATTTAGTTATAAAATAACTTTTTTAATTTTTAATTAACAATAAATCGTTATAATCGTTTATAAACTCCATTGAAAATAAAAAAAGATATAGAAAAATATAAAATTATGTGTTATAATTTTACTGTAACAGTTTTTTTATAAAAATAGTAAAGGGAGGGTAAAAAGATGAAAAAAGCTGCAGTATTAACATTATTGGTATTATTTGTATTTACTTCTATATTTGCAGTATCAAACAAAATAGTAGTATGGTCTTCAGAAAAGCAGGTTGATTTTATGAAAGCATTTGGTGAAAAATTTACAAGAGATACAGGAATATTGGTTGAAGTGCAACAGGTTAATTTTGGTGATATTAAATCAAAATTTTTGACTGCTGCACAGGCTGGAGAAGGTCCTGATATTATTGTTGGTGCTCACGATTGGGTTGGAGAATTAGTTGAAAACGGTTTAATCGATTCAATTCCATTTTCTGCTATAGAAACAGATAAATTCGCACAATCAGGTTTAAACGCTTTCACAGTAAATGGAAAACTATATGGTGTTCCTTATGCAATTGAAGCTGTTGCTTTATTATACAATAAAGATTATGTTGAAGAAGCACCGAAAACTATCGAAGATTTAAAAGCCATTGCTGGAGAATATACAACTGATGAAACATTAGGATTTGTTTATGACGCAGGTAACTTCTATTTTTCATACGGATTTATAGCAGGAAATGGTGGTTATGTTTTCAAATGGACAAAAGAAAATGGTTATGACGTAAATAATATTGGTTTAGCAAATGATGGGGCAATTAAGGGTGCTGAATTAATTAAATCTTTCTTTGATGAAGGCTTAATTCCACAAGGAGCTAATTATGGAACAATGGATTCAATGTTTAAAGATGGTTTAGCTGCTATGATTATCAATGGACCATGGGCTGTAAAAGACTATATAAATGCAGGAATAGATTTTGGAGTATTACCTTTAACAGAATTAAAATTATCTGATGGTCACTATGGAAAACCTTTTGTTGGAGTACAGGGATTAATGGTAAATGCAAGAAGCGAAAATAAAGCTCTGGCAAAAGAATTTGTAATTAATTACTTAGCAACAAAAGAGGGAATTTATGAATTCTATTTAGCAGATCCAAGATTACCAGCAAGAACAGATGTTGCTAAAATTATCGAAGAAAAAGGCGGACCTGTTCCAAAAGAAATCGTTGATGCATTTGTAAAAAGTGCAGCAGGTGGGGAGCCTATGCCAAATGTTCCAGAAATGGGTTCAGTTTGGGGACCAATGGGAGATGCATTATCTCAAATTATAAATGGTCAATTAGAACCAGCTCAAGCTTTAAAAGAAGCTGTTGAAAAAATTAAAACATCAATTTCTAAATGAGCGAATAAACAAATGACGGCTAAGCCGTCATTTGTTTATTATTTAAGTTTCAGAATATTAAAATAAATCAAAGGCATGAAATTATTTGTTTATTTTTAAACCATCAAATGCTGGAATAATATTATGTTTAGAATATATATTTTCTAATTCTGAATGAACAGGATTATGTAAATGAGAAAAATGAGTAACTATAAAATCTGTTTTTTCATTAATGATATTTTCTTTTTCGAATACATCTTTTGTTTCTAATATTTCTTCGTAACCCATATGAAATTCATATTTTTTGTTAAATCCCATAGTAGCATCTAAAATTACAATATCCAGATATCCAATTTTATTTTTTATAAAATCCACACTTTCTTTCAGGAATTTTCCTGTATCTACACCATACAAAATTTTTATTCCATTTTTTTCTACAATATAATTCAAAGGAGTTTCATCATAACCTGAAGTATGATATGCTTTTAATGTATATATAATATAACCATTTAAATGTAGAGTTTTAAATGGCTCAACTGACATTAGACTTATTTTGGGAAGATCAGTATTGTTTTTTATGATTGTACCTAAATTATCAGGAACAATTAAGTCTATATGTGGTAAATCATCAAAAGAACCAGAAAATATAGGACTGCGATATTCAAAGTTTTTAAAAAATAGATGATCAGAATGGCCATGAGTTATTAAAATATGCATAAATTTAGATAAATCTTTGCCAAATCTATTAGCTGATGCGACTATGTCTGGGCCAAAATCAATTAATATTTCTTCGTCAATTAAAATACTTGATCTTAGTCTGATACTTTTTTGACCTTCTTTTCTAGCGTTTTTACAATTTTCACATGAACAAAAAGGATTTGGAAAACCTTCTGATGCAGCCGTTCCTAAAAATAAAATTTCCATAACCTTTCCCCCTTGAAGATTAGTTTTCTTTAATTATACCATATTTGCTCCATAAATACACACCTAGCGGTGGGCAAAAGAGGAAAAACAAAATAATATTATAAAACAATTGAGCTAACGCACACCTAACGGTGGGCAATTTTTGGATATATTAAAAGATGTATTGTTATTTATAGCAAGATTATGGTAAAATATACAATGTAAATAATAACTTTAATTTTGTGGAGGTAAAATATGAAATTAGCTATAATTAGTGATACACACGGTTCAATATTTTATTTTGAAAAAGCTTTAAAATATATAAAAGAAGCTGATAGATTGATACATCTTGGAGACTTTTTATATCATGGCCCGAGAAATTCATTGCCAGAGGGTTATGAGCCAATGGAACTTGCGAATAGATTAACAACATTTTCTAAACGAACATTTGTAACCGGGAATTGTGATTCGCCAATAGATTTAAAATTGTTAAATATACCGGAATCAACACCCTATGTAATTGAAAGTTATGGTCCATTTAATTTTTTCTTCGCTCATGGCTGGGATCCTGATTTAGAAGATTCGATATTATTGGCAAAAAAATATAATTGTCAATATTTGATTCATGGTCATACACATATTCCAAGATTTGATAAGGTTGATAATATTGTTGTAATAAATCCGGGAAGTATGTCTATTCCAAAAGAAAATTCGCCTAATAGTATTTTATTGGTTGAAGTAGATATGGATTCCATAGAATTTAAATTTATAGATATTTTAAAAGATATTGTCTATATGGAATATTAATATGTATTTTTAAAAATTTGATGTACATTTTTTTGTAAAAAGTGGTATAATAATATTTACCAATATAACAAAGCAGGGGGTGTATGTATGAGAAAGTTTCTTATTCTTTTAAGTATTTTAATTATTAGTTTGGCTATTTTTGCAGAAGAAGTAAACCTGGTTATTCTTCATACCAGTGATTTACATGGAAATATATTTCCTGTAAATTATGCAACAAATAAGCCTTATTATGTAGGGTTGGGAAGAGTTTCAACATTTTATAAAATGGAAAAAGAGAAAAATCCAAATGTCTTTTTAATTGACACAGGTGATTTAATCCAAGGGACGCCTTTAGAATATTATCATGCAAGAATAGATAATGGTCCTGTTGATCCAATGGTTAAAGTTATGAACCATATGGGATATCTTGCTTCAATTATAGGAAACCATGAATTTAATTATGGTAAGAAAGTTTTAAATAAAGCAATATCAGAAGCAACATTTCCATTCTTAAGTGCTAATATAGTAGATAGAGATACAGGAAAACCAGTATTTAAACCATATATGGTTTTCGATTATAAAGGTATTAAAATAGGTATTCTGGGGTTAACTACAAAATTTATTCCAAATTGGGAAGATCCGAAAAATATAAGGAATCTTGATTTCTATGATCCAGTTGAGGTTGCAAAAAAATATGTAAAAATATTAAGAGAAAAAGAAAAAGTTGATGTTTTAATAGTAGGTTATCATGGAGGATTTGAAAGGGATTTAAATACTGGAAAACCAACTGAAGAATTAACTGGAGAAAATCAGGGATATCAGTTGTTAACAGAAGTTCCAGGAATAGATGTTTTGTTGACAGGACATCAACACAGAGCAATTTCAGGAGTTTATAATGGTGTTGCAGTATCTATGCCAAAAAATTGGGGTAAAATGGTTGGAAGAATTGAATTAACTCTTGATAACTCAAATGGAAAATGGAAAATAGTTTCAAAGAAATCTGAATTGTTAAATTCTAAAACTGTAGAATCAGACAAAGAGGTTTTAGCTTTAGTTCAGGATTATGAAGATAAAGTTCAAAAATGGTTAGATCAACCAGTTGGAACCGCAAAAGGCGATTTTTATGTTTACGATCCTTTAAAAACGAGATTAGCAGATAATGCACTTATAGAATTTGTAAACAGAGTACAACAAACTTATTCTGGAGTAAAGATTTCTTCAACTGCATTGTTTAATAATGATATAAAAGGATGGAAATCTGGACCTGTTACTTTAAGAGATATAAATGGAGTTTATATTTATCCAAATACTTTAAAAGTATTGAAAGTTACAGGTAAAGATATAAAAGATGCAATAGAGAGAAGTGCGGACTATTTTGTATTAAAAGATGGAAAGGTTGAAGTAAATAAATCATGGGTTGATCCTAAACCTCAACATTATAATTATGATATGTGGGAAGGTATAAGATATATTATAGATGTTAATAAACCTGTTGGAGAAAGAGTAGTATGGCTTGAGTATGAAGGAAAACCAGTTGAAATGAATAAAGAATATGAAATTGTATTGAATAATTATAGAGCCGGTGGCGGTGGAGGATATTCCATGTTTAAAGGAAAACCAGTTGTAAAAGAAGTAATGATGGAAGTTTCAGAATTAATGGCTGATTATATAATGGAACATAAAGTTATAGAAGCTAAAGTGGATAATAATTGGTATGTTGCAACAGATATTATGTATAATGTAAAATCAGGAGATACTTTGTTTAAATTAGGAAGAATGTACAATGTAAATCCTTATGCAATAGCAAAATGGAATAATATCAAAAATCCAGATTTAATTTATATTGGACAAAAATTAGTAATATATAAACCAGCAATTTCTAATAATTAAAAAAACAACCCCTTCAAGGGGTTGTTTTTTTAGTCTGGTGTTTGTTTATTCTTCATATCCAATTTTCCAGTATTCAACAAGGTGTTCAGGAATTTTATCGGTAAAATCAGGAAGTTTTTGTCTCATATAAAATGAGTTGCCATAATATGGTTTTGCTGTTCCTGTTAATTGTTTAACTATATATAATTCATCTTTTGCCCTGGTTACCGCGACATAAAATAACCTTTCTTCTTCATCAAGTTTTTTATCTTTTAATGCCATGCCATTTGGGAAGTCTCCAGGATTAACAGAAATTATTATTACTACTTTCCATTCGAGACCTTTAGCGCCATGTACTGTTGTTAATGTTATCTTTTCTGTTTTTTTATCTTTATCAGCATTCTGAATTTCAATGTTTTCGCTTAGTGCAAGTTCTTCGAGAAATTTATCAAGAGTTTCATATCTTGAAGCAATTTCTGATAATCTTTCTATGTCAAGTTTTCTTGAATAAGCATCTTTAAAATTAAGCTCTAAATATTCTCTATAAAATTCAAAATAAATATAATCGATTAAATCCTGTGGGTTTTCTGTTTCATTTTCATATAAATATAATATTATATCTTTTAATTTTGGATACTTTTTAAGATTGATATTCTCAAATGCATCATATGGTGTTGTATATTCCATCAGGTTAGAATAAAAACTATTTGTTATTTTTGATACAGTTTTTTGCCCAATCCCGGGAAATAATTTTAAAGTTCTTGACCATGAAATATTGTCAAATGGATTATTTGTTATTTTTAAAAATGCTAGTATATCTTTTATATGTCTTGTTTCGATAAATCTCTTTCCTGATAATAATTTATATGCTATTTTATTAGCATCTAATTTTTGTTGCAATGCCATAGAAAGACTATGGGATCTATATAAAATAGCTATTTCATCTGGAGAAATACCTTCATTAAATTTATTTTCAATTAATTGAACAACGAAGTCAGATTGTTCCAATTCATCATAAGTTTTTACGATTTTTGGTTTTATATTATATGAAGATCTATATGGTTTTAATTTTTTTGGAATTGAATGTGTGGGAATTAAATAATTTTCAAGATTTACAATTTCTGGAACACTTCTATAATTTGTTTGAATTTTAAATAGTTTTACATTTTTATGATTCGTGAAATCATCAACATTTTCAAATCTTGAGCCTCTAAATGAATAAATACTTTGAGAGTCGTCACCAACTACTATTAAATTTTTATGAACACTAGATAGAAACTCTACAATTCTCAGTTGAACTAAACTTGTATCCTGAAATTCATCTACCAATACCCATTTAAACTTTGAAGCTATATGTTTTCGAATATCTTCATTTGTTTCTAATAAGTGCAATGTATTTATTAACATATCATCATAATCCATTGCGTTGATTTTTTGTTTTAATTCAATATATTTCATGTATATTTTCTCAATGTCATTTTCGAAATTTATCAGATACGAAGCGATATCTAAAATTGCTTCTCTTATGGACTTTAATGTATTAGCAGCATAACCTATAATTTTTAATATAACGCCTTCATTTGGAATTTGTTTTGCTTCTTCTTTGGATAAATGTTCTTTATATTCATTTTTAGCTATTCTCATTAAATCCTTTGAATCTTCAGAATCAAGAATAGAAAAATTATTTTCATAACCTATTATTTTCGAATACCTTCTTAAAATTATATTACATATATGGTGAAATGTTCCAGCTGTCAATGATGAAGTGTCTACATTTGTTACATTTCTAACTCTTTCTATCATTTCTTTTGCTGAAGCTCTTGTGAATGTGACTAATAATATATTTTCTGGTCTGATTCCTTGAGATAATAAATATGCAATTTTATAAGTAATAACCCGGGTTTTTCCGGAACCCGGGCCTGCAATTATTAATGTTCGGCCATTTGAATTAATAACAGCATCCAATTGTTCGTCATCAAGTTCTTCTTTAAAAAATTCTGGAATAATGTATTCAGTTTTTTTTAAATTAAAAATTTTTTCTTTCATAATATTCCCCCAGTTATAATTCTTTTCCAAGCATTGAGCTTAATTCTTTAAGTTGAGCACTTCTGCTGGGGTGTCTTAATTTTCTTAAAGCTTTAACTTCTATTTGTCTAATTCTTTCTCTTGTTACGTTAAAATATTGACCTACTTCTTCAAGTGTTTTTACTTTTCCATCGAGTAGTCCATATCTCATCTTTAATACCATTGCTTCTCTTGGTTGTAATGTGTCCAATATTTTTTCTAATTCTTCTCTTAATAGCATTTTCATTGCAACTTCAGATGGTTTATCAAGTGAATCATCGGCTATGAAATCACCTATTGTAGAATCATCTTCGTCAGAAGAGCCTAAAGGTGAGTCTGCAGATATAGTTTCTCTTGCTGTTAATAATATTTCATTAACTTTTTCAACTGGTTTGCCGGTTAATTCTGCAAGTTTTTCAGGTGAAGGGTATTCGCCATACTCCTGCAAATATTCCCTTATTATTTTATTGAATTTATTAATTGTTTCAACCATATGTACAGGTATTCTTATAGTTCTTGCCTGGTCAGCAATTGCACGTGTAATAGCTTGTCTTATCCACCATGTTGCATATGTACTGAATTTAAACCCTTTTTTATAATCAAATTTATTAACGGCTTTAATCAGTCCGATATTTCCTTCTTGAATTAGATCAAGAAACGATAAACCTCTACCAACGTATTTTTTTGCAATTGATATAACAAGTCTTAAATTAGCTCTTATTAATTCGTCTCTTGCTTTTTTATTCCCTTCATGAGCTCTTTTAGCTAATCTTCTTTCTCTTTGTGGTGTTAATAATTTAATTTTTCCAATTTCTTTCAAATAAACTTTTATAGGATCTTTTAAAGACATATTATCAAATACTTGAGTTACACCATCTTCTAAATAGTCCATTAATTCTATGGTAGCAGTACCTTCAGATTCTATTATTTCTTCAATTTCATGAATACTATTTTCGTCTAATTGAGAACCATCATCTACAACGATACCTTCTTTTTCTAAAGATTCATACACTTTTTCTATTAATTCTGTATCTAATTCAGATGGAAGAGTTTTATCAATGTCTTCATATGTTAATATCATATTATTCTTTTTTGCTTTTTTTACTAACTCTTTTATAATTTTTTCAAATGGTTTAGGTGGTTTATAACTTTTTCTTTTTTTCTTTTTCACTTCAACATATTCCTGTGATTTATCAATATTTCCAATTTCCAAATCTCCTATATCTTTTATAGCCTTCATTAAATCTTTATCTGCCATTAAAAAACACCTCCTCGCTTTTTAAGGCTAGCGAGTATCTCGAATATTTCTCTCATTAAATCTTTTTTTTCAGTTGGATCTGTAGTAGCATTTAATTTTTTTCTCAATTTTTTTATTTGTTTTTCTTTTCTAATTTTATCTACTGATTGTATTAGACTTAAAAAAATACTTTCAGGTTCTAATTCATAATCAAAATTCCATACAAGTTTTATTAAATCTATTAAATCTTCGCTACCATTTTCCAAAATTTCAGATAAATCGTAGCCACTTTCAATTAGTTCGAAAAACTCTTTTCCTAAAGTTTCAAAATCTTTTGATGATAATTTTTCTTTTATTTTTTCTCTAAATCTTTTATGTTTAATCCATAACCATATTAATTGCTTATCTAATTCTCCAGCTTTTTTGGAATAAGCATCAGATATATTTTCATCTTTTGGTGTATATGGTATGATTTTTCTATTCAATTTTTTATATTTTATTATATTTTCAATAGCTTTTTTTATATTGTTTTCTGGTTTTAAAAGAATTAATGAAATTCTTTTAATAAACGTATCCAGAATAACAGCATGTTTTGATTTTTGAAATTTAAGATACCATTCAGCCATTTTTTCAAGATATTGTTCTATACCAAATTCGTCGTTTATATTATACTTATCTTTGTAATATTCAGGAATAAAATCATAAAATTTTTTTGATTTTTCTAAGGCATTTAACACCCCAGTTTCACCGGATTTCTTTATTAATTCATCTGGATCTTTTGCATTATATTGAGAAATTGCGACTTGAAAACCATAGGATAATAGATAATCCAATGATCTTAAAGTAGCTTTTTGTCCAGCTTCATCCATGTCAAACATTGTAATTATTTTATCTGTTAATTTTATAAGTTTTTTTGCATGATTTGCTGTAAAAGCTGAACCTAAAATAGCAATGGAGTTTTCAAAGCCATTTATATGCATATTTATTGCATCAAAATATCCTTCTACTAATATAGCATATTTTTCTCTTTTTATTATGTTTTTAGCTTTATTATATAAATATAGAATTTTAGATTTTTGAAAAAATTTATTTTCAGGACTATTTAAATATTTTGGAGATTCATTATTTATTGTCCTACCAGCAAAGCCAACAATTCTTCCAAAATCATCTTTAATAGGAATAATAATTCTATTTTTAAATATTTCCGTTTTATCTTTTCTAAGTATTCCTAATTCGTTTCCAAGAGAAACAGGTAAATCAAAATCATCGAGAATTGACGATTTTAATGTTCCGTTTGAGAATCCTAATTCAAATTTTTCAGCATAATCTTTATTTATACCTCTACCTAATAAATATTTCCAGGCTAAATGTGAATTAGGAAGATTTAATAATAACTCTTTATATTTTTTATGATAATTTTCAAAAATTTGTAATTCAATAGGAAGTTCTCTATTTTTAAAATATTTAGAGATATCAATTCCAGCCATAACAGCAGCTTTTTTTACAGCATCTATAAAATTTAATTGTTCATATTTTTGAATAAAGTTAATAGGGTCTCCATGAGCCCCGCAGCCAAAACAATGAAATGTATTTGTTGCCGGGAAAATAAAAAAAGATGGAGTGTCTTCAGGATGAAATGGACATAGAGCAGTATAATTCTTTCCTGTTTTTTTTAAGGAAAGATAGCTGCCCACTATATCTTTAATACTCAATCTTGAATTAATTTCATCAATAATTTCTTTTGGTATCAAGACATCATCTCCATATAGCAAAAAGATGGGAACGAATATCGTTCCCTCATTATGCAATACTTTTGTATAAAAACAAAAATCATCTCTTTGAGAATTGTGGAGCTCTTCTTGCTTTCTTTAAACCGTATTTCTTTCTTTCTACTTCTCTTGGATCTCTCGTTAATAAACCATATTTTCTTAATACAGGTCTTAAATTTTCATCATATTCTAATAAAGCTCTCGCAATTCCCAGTCTAATAGCACCAGCCTGACCGTTCATTCCGCCACCTTCAACAGTTATAACCAAATCAAATTTTCCTTCATTTTCAGTAACTGCTAAAGGTTCTAAAGCGTGTTTTGACCAAACTGGATTATTATTGAAATATTGTGTCAAGTTTTCAAATTCTTTTTTGTTTACCCTTACTTTACCGTCACCTGGTCTTAAATGTACTCTTGCGATAGAAGCTTTTCTCCTACCTGTGCCGTAATAATCTATAAATTCAGCCATGCATTATTCCCTCCTTATAATTCCAACTTTTCTGGTTTTTGTGCTTCATGAGGGTGATTAGAACCAGAATAAACCTTTAATTTTTTAAACATATGTCTTCCTAATGTTGTTTTTGGAAGCATACCTTTAACTGCTTTTTCTATCAATCTTTCAGGATATTTTTCTAATATTTCTTTAGCTGTTTGCTCCTTTATTCCACCTGGATAACCAGTATGTCTGTAATATTTCTTTTGTGTCCATTTCTTTCCTGTCAATATAATTTTCTCAGCATTAATCACTATTACATAATCACCTGTATCAACATGTGGTGTATAAGTTGGTTTGTGTTTTCCCTGTAATACTCTTGCTATCTGAGAAGCTAATCTACCCAAAGATTTTCCTGTTGCATCAACAACATACCATTTTCTTTCTACTTCTTCATTTTTTGCTAAATAACTCTTTTGAGTCATTATTGAAGCCATTTTACTGTCCTCCTTTCTTAGGAAAAAAAGTTCTTAATTCTTTTATATAACAAGTCACCTAAAATAGCGTCTATAATAAATTTTATCAAATTAAAAGATATTATAGTTATAGCTAAAGTCCATGATGATAATCCAAAATACTTTGCTGCCTCACTAAAACTCATTTTAAAATAAAGCGGTATAATAGCCATATTCATCAATACCATCACAATTCCAACAATAAAAGAAGATATTACGTATTTTATATATTTATTTATATTTATCTTTAATAAAGTTAATATAGTTATAAATGTCAGAATTGCGACAAAATCCATTGAAACTCCTATTAAATCACCAGATTTAACAAAATAAAATACTAAATCTTTGGTAATTAATGAAAATAAGGCAGTCTGCCAATTAAATAAAAGAAGCGAAGATATAATTAATAAAGCACTTGGATCAAATTTTAAAAAACTTGCAAAAGGAAATATTGGAAATTCTAAAAACATTAAAAGTACGGATAAAGCTCCCAATATTCCTGCCGTGGATAAAATTTTTACACGGCTCATATTATCACCAACTCATCTTTCGGGATATACACTAATTAATCTTCTGTTATTTCTTCTTTCGAATTTTACATAACCTTCTATTTTAGAATATATTGTATGGTCTTTACCCATTCCTACATTATTGCCTGGATGAAAATGAGTACCTCTTTGTCTAACAATTATATTTCCAGGTATTACTTTTTGACCGTCTCCCTTTTTTACACCGAGGTACTTTGGATTAGAATCTCTTCCATTTTTTGCAGTACCTCCACTCTTTTTAGATGAAAAGAGTTGAAGATCTATTTTCATTATTTATTCACCTCCACCTTCAAGTTATATGGATAACTCTCCTCAAGACTTTTTAAAGCATCGTGTAAATATTTTACTAATTTATCGGACAATTCATTATTTTTCCATTTGATTTTTAAGTATCCATCTCTCTTTTTATAATTTCCGATTTTTTCATTCTTTATAATTTCAGCAACAAATTGTGTTAAAGTGCTAACTGCACTACATAGTATATCTTTACCGTATTCATCAAAATCTGCATGTCCATCAATTTCAACATAATTTTTTTTTAAATTGAATATGATATTAATCATAATATCATGCTTCGATTTTTTTAATTTTTAAAGTTGTAAAATGTTGGCGATGTCCTTTTTTTCTTCTATAGTTTTTTCTTCCCTGAAACTTTACAACTAATATTTTTTTGTCTTTACCATGTTTAACGACCTCAGCAACAACTTTAGCATTTTCAACATAAGGTTTTCCAACTTTAGCAGAATCGCCTTTTACAAATAAAACCTTATCCAATACAACTTCTGCGCCTTCTTCATATCCGTTTAATTTTTCTGTGTAAAGTTCCATGCCTTCTTCTACTTTATATTGCTTTCCGCCAACTTCAATGATAGCGTACATATGGTCACCTCCTCTTGAAATAGTAATAATGGGCTAAGGTACCTTTTCGGGTTTAAGACCTTAGACCCTTTCCGAATTATTTTATCATATTTCACCAAAACAATAGTTAAACTTATGTTAAAATTATAAATCAGTTTGATATATCATGTTGTCTAAAAAAACAAAGTTATTCAGATAATTTCTTTTTTATTCTAAAAACTCTTATCTGATCACTTTAAATACATAAAATTTATTCAAAAGTAAAAAAAATTAATATAAAAAATGTGATTTTATTGTATAATATTATGGCGTAAAAAGTCTATTCTTCACAGACAAATGGAGGTGTAAATATTGCGGGATTTTATACTTGGTTTAATAATGGGGATTGCAGAATTATTGCCGGGAATTAGTGGAGGTACTATAGCGGCCATATCTGGAAGATATGAAATTGTTTTAAAATCAGCATCAGATATTATATCATTAAGATGGTCAAAAGAGTCGCTGAAAGTGATTCTTTCTTTAATCATTGGTATGGGAACATCTATAATATTCTTATCGAAATTTTTATCATATTTGTTTAACAAATATCCAGAGTATTCTTATGGTATCTTTGCTGGATTAATAATAGGAGGGCTTATTTATTTATCCAATCAAATAAATTTTAAAAAAAGAGAAAATTATACTATTATAATTATTACTTTCATTATTGCATATTTCTTTTTAAGTTTTACTAAATCTATTGAATTAACAACTGGAAAAATAAGTTTTTGGTATTTAATGTTTGGAGGTATTATTGCGGTATCTGTAATGGTTTTACCTGGAGTAAGTGGATCATCCATGCTTTTGATTATGGGGTTATATAAACCGGTTATAAATGCTGTTTCTAATTTTGATTTTGATATATTGATTCCTGTAGCGCTTGGTATCTTTTTAGGGTTGATTTTTATTATAAAGTTATTGGATGAGCTAATGAAAAAATTTCATGAAAAAGTTATGTCTTTTTTAATTGGATTAACATTGGCAGGATTATTTGTTATTTTTCCTATAACTTCCAAAATATTAACTTACATATTTTTTATAATGGGTATTTTTTTATCAAAATATTTGGAAAAAATATTAAATGGAGCGAATTCAATTTAGAGAGAGGCAGCCCAGAAAACAAAGTAAAAAATAAACCAGAGGAAAGAAAAGGGGACAAAAAAGTAGAAAATAAAGATGAAAAATGAAATAAAGACAAAAACAATCAATGAGAAATACAAATGAGAGTATATACTTAAAATAAGTATTGTGTAAAAATATGTATATATCAAAGAAAGAAATACAAATAATGGAAAAAACTAAAAAGAACTAAAAAACTTAGACGCTTTAATTTTAATAAATTTGGCAGACTTAAAAATATAAATAAA
>NZ_LBFB01000067.1:0-790 GCF_013363285.1 Marinitoga sp. 1154
TCAATTCCTTTTTCAAAGCTTTCCTTTAACGATTCATCTATTGCTTTTACAAAGTTTTCAAACATTCGAAATTCCTCCTCTCCACTTTCAATGTTTATCTCTATATTTTCAATTCTATTCTTTTGACTCAATACCATTAAGAATTTGTTCAAATATTCGGTGAATTTTTTCTTTTCATTTTTTGGTAAGCCTTTAAATGCTTTTTCTATTTCTTGAAACGCTTCTTTTATATTTTTTTTATCTGTTTTATCTATGCTCAATAATAATCCTAATGCATTTTTTATATCTATTAACCTTTTTCTATCTATTTGAGATAAATCTATTAATTCATATTTAAATCTTGGCGTATATATATCAAATAATTGCCAGTTTTGTATCTTTTCCATATACCAAATTTCTGCTGTCCATTTCCTTTTACCATTATAGAATACAACTGGTATTATTGGCGGTAATTTAAATCCTTTGTTTTTCGATTTATGCCTGTTTATATAATTTCTCCATATTCTAACCATATATTCCAGTATCCTGAATTGCATTAAATAATCTATTGATGATTGATGTTCAAGTAATAGAAAAAGATATAAATCATTATTATCATAATTAATTTTAAATAAAATATCAGATTCTTTATCTCCATAGTTTAAATCGGTAAATTTAGTTTTTTCAATGGTAATTTTATCAGGAGTGATATTAAATTTTTTTAATGATGGTAGAAACAAATTGATAAATTCAATAATCATATCTTTGTCTTGAAATATTTCTTTGAATAGTTGATCATATAGTCCCATAT
>NZ_LBFB01000068.1:0-751 GCF_013363285.1 Marinitoga sp. 1154
AGAGCAATAGAAGAAAATGCAGAAAATGCAGCAGCGACAACAGAAGAACTAACCTCAGGAGTAAATGAAGTATCAATAGCAGCGCAAAACGTATCAAGTAATGCAGTAGAAATATCGCAGGAAGTAAATGAAACAACAGAAGTAACAGAAGAAGGGGAAAAATCAATAAACGAAATAACAAAAATAATAGAACAGGCAGTAGAAAAATCAAAAGAAACAGAAAAGACAGTAGAAATACTGGCAGAAAAAGCCAAAAACATAGGAGAAATAGTAGAAACAATAACAAGCATAACAGAGCAAACAAATCTATTAGCATTAAACGCAGCAATAGAAGCAGCGAGAGCAGGAGAAGCAGGAAAAGGATTTGCAGTAGTAGCGGATGAAATAAGGAAATTAGCAGAAGAATCGAAAAAAGCGACAGAACAGATAGCGCAAATACTAACAGAAATAAAAAATGGGGCACAAAACGCAAACAAAGCAACAGAAGAAACAGTAAAAGTAATAAACGAAGTAGAAAATCATGCAAATGGTATAAAAAAGAAATTCCAGAACATATTAGAAAGAATAGAAAACATAAATCAGAGAGTAGAAGGACTAACAGCAAGTGCAGAAGAACAAAGTGCATCGACAGAAGAAATGGCAGCTGCGAGCGATAAAACAGCGCAAATGATACTGGAAATATCAAATGAAATAAACGAAATAACAAAAGATATAGAAGAAGAAAGCAAAGAAATAGAGAATGTAAATGAAA
>NZ_LBFB01000069.1:0-709 GCF_013363285.1 Marinitoga sp. 1154
TAGAGAATATGATATTTCACCAATAAAAAATAATTTACCAACAAAATTTGGACATTTAATAACAGAATTAAGTAAAAAATACAAAGAAAAAACAGTAATACTCATAGACGAATATGAATCGCCAATATTAGAACATATAAACAATAAAGAAAAAGCAGAAGAATTTAGAGCATTTTTAAGAGAATTCTATAAAAAAGTAAAAACAAAAGATGAATACATAAAATTTGTATTCATAACCGGCATTACAAAATTCACAAAAACAGGAGTATTTTCAGCACTTAATAATTTAAATGATATATCCCTTGATACAGATTATTCGCAAATGTTTGGATATACTCAAAATGAATTAAAAAATTATTTTGTTGAATATATAGAACAAACAGCAAAAAAGTTTAATATAACAACAGAAGAATTATTAAAAGAAATGAAAAAATACTATAATGGATTTTCCTTTGATGGAGAACATTATGTATATAATCCATTTTCAATATTAAAATTCTTTCAAAAAAAAGAATTTCAAAATTACTGGTTTGAAAGCGGATCGCCAAGCTTTTTGTATGAATATATAAAAGGAAAAAAGATAGAATATGAAGACTTAGTAAAAAACACAGTAAGTGCAATGGATTTCTCAACAAGAGAAATAGAAGATGCAAATGCAAATATATTCTTTACACAAGCAGGATATTTGACATTTAAAGGAATAGAAAGA
>NZ_LBFB01000070.1:0-687 GCF_013363285.1 Marinitoga sp. 1154
GTAAATTTATAATCAACTTTTCTTTTCTTAAATTTAATAAATTTACATAATTATTTTATCACCTGATATATTTTTATGGTTAAGTTTTTGTTTAATATATTGATGCAATTTTATATTCTCGCTATTATTTGATGTTAATGATTAATTGATTTTATAGATTAATCTTGAAAATATTGTGTATATGTAAAAACAACTACAAGAATGTTAAAAAAAGGGATTAAGAATTAGAAACAGAATTAGCAAAAAAATCCATTTTTTCTTTTAGTCTGTAAGATTCACCTTTAATTGAAATAACATGAGAATGATGCAATAATCTGTCTAATATAGCTTGAGCTAAAACTGGAGAACCAAATATTTCACCCCAACTTGAAAATGACATATTTGTTGTAATTATTGTACTGTGTTTTTCATATCTTTTTGATATTAATTGAAAAAATAAGTTTGAAGCATCTGTATCAATTGGCAAATATCCTATTTCGTCTATTATTAATACTTTGTATTTCGAAAAATGCTTTAATCTTGTTTCTAATCTATTTTCTTTAAGTGCTTTTTTTAATTGCGACATTAAATCTTGGAAATGGATAAAATATGTTGAATATCTATGTTTTGCACATTCTATTCCAATGGAGACGGCAAGATGTGTCTTGCCAACTCCAGGGGTTCCTACAAATAGTATATTTTCATTAT
>NZ_LBFB01000071.1:0-676 GCF_013363285.1 Marinitoga sp. 1154
GGAGTATATCAATACAATCTTGATCAATTTCTTGGATTATATGTAGAAGCGGCAGATGGAAAAGTATATCCAGAAACACATGTTGGCGGAGGAAGGATAGACTTATTAATAAACATACATAACAAAGAATATTTAATAGAAATAAAAGCAAATATAACAGGAAATGATTATGAAAAAAGTAAAAAACAAATAAAAGAATATATAAAAAGAAAAGGGCTAAAAGAGGGATGGTTAATAATATATTCAGATACAATAAAAGATTTTGAATATATAACAGAAGAAGAAAATGGAATAAAATTACACATTTGGTTTATAAAAACAGATTTTGAAAGTCCGTCAAAAATATAATAATTCTATATATGACTTTTTGGAAGAAAAATATTATCATACGATGTCTAAAAAGTCAAATTCATTCAGGCAGCTTGATTGCTTATTCTTAAAATTATTCATTCTCAGCCGTCGCTCAGATTTTTCATCCATGAAAAAGATTCACTCAAAAAAACGTCCTGTTTTTTTGACGGCTTCCATTTACGCTTAGATTTTTTAGGTATAAAAAATCTAAGGGAAAAGGATTTATAATTATATAATAAAAATTATTTTTTCCAATTACCCGATGTAAGAGAGCGATAGCTCAAAAGTTTTTTAAATTAAAATCCAAATTTTAATCCTATTACCC
>NZ_LBFB01000072.1:0-673 GCF_013363285.1 Marinitoga sp. 1154
CAGCAAATGAACGGTCATTCTATTACCGATTAAGTTTAGAAGAGAATCTCAAATTTTTTGGGATGTTAAACAATATAACAGGAAAAGAATTAAAAAAGAAAGTGGAAAAAGGATTAAAAGAGATGGGTCTATACGAAAACAGAAAAATCAAATACATGGAAGCATCAACAGGAATGAAGAGGAGATTGAATTTAGCAAGGGCATTAATAAAAGAAGCGGAAATATATTTACTGGATGAACCAACAAATGGTGTAGATATAGAAACAAAGATAAAAATATACGAAATAATGGAAGAATTATCGCAAAAATGGAAAACGATAATCTTAGCCAGTCATGACGTAAGTGAAATAGAAAAGACAGACAGGATAATAGTGTTAAAAAAAGGAAAAGTAGTGGCAGACAAAAAAACAGAGGAAATACTCAAAAAAACAACAAAGGAAAATGAAGAAAGGTTACTGGAATTAATCAAATGAGGTAAAAGACTCAGTTGATTGTTTCAATATTTTTTCTATTCTCGTGAGAATATATAAAAACAGTTTTTTGTAGGATACATTTATGCTATAATAATACTAAGAAAAAACAAATGTGGAGATGATGAAAATGAAAAAATTACCAATAGGAGTACAGGATTATAAAGAAATAATAGAAGAAAATTATATATATGTAGATTAAC
>NZ_LBFB01000073.1:0-671 GCF_013363285.1 Marinitoga sp. 1154
GATAATGTGTTTCATTCAAAAAAAGGTCGTCCTAGTTCTATGATTTCTGATATTTCTAAGGTTCCTCCAATTATTTACGAATCTGCTGGTATTATTAAGTCTAATTCAAATAATACTAATGATTCTGCTGCTTTAGAGAAAAAACTTAAATATTATGAACGTCTTCTTCTTGAAAAAGAACTTCTTATTAAAATGCAAGAGGATGAAATTAATTTTTTGAAAAAAAAACGACAGCAAAGAAGGTAACTTTTATTGGAGATTTACTGCTTATTAATAAATATACTAACTTCGGTGTTTCTTTAGACTATTTGCTTAATCGTTATAAGATTAAACGTAGCACTTTCTATTTTAAATCAAGATTGTTTTTTACTGTTAATCGTTATAGTAGAAAAAATAAATATTTTAAAGGTTATTCTTTGAATACTAAAGGTGAAAAGGTTTATGATGAGTATATTAAAAAACTACTTGTTGATTTGTTATCAATTGACGATCCTTCTAACCCAGAGTTTTTCTACAAAACTCTGGGGTCTAAGAAACTTGCAGTTGTATTTAAGCAAAAATATGGTATTATTATTAATCACAAAAAAATTCATAGATTAAGAAAAGAACTTAATTTAACTCGAAATTATCATCGTCATTCAAAACATCCTAAAAAAAGACCTAAAAATCAT
>NZ_LBFB01000008.1:0-102198 GCF_013363285.1 Marinitoga sp. 1154
GTAAAAAATGTGGATTTAATTCTTAATTTGGATGAAAAATAGACTAAACCTTAATAAAAATATATGAAATAATGGAAGAATTGTCGCAAAAAGGGAAAACGATAATATTAGCCAGTCATGACGTAAGCGAAATAGAAAAACAGAAAGGATAATAGTATTAATGGATATACGGAATATCTAAAAAAGTGGAAATAAGCGTAATATAAAATCATTACAAAAAAATAACAAAAATTTAAAAAAGGAAAATTAATTAAAATGTAACAAAAATCGAATTCTAAAACATTGATGAAAAGCGGTTTTTTATTTTAGAAAAAACATGGTCATCTTCCAAAAGCAGTGGGTAAAAAAGAAAAAATGATATTATAGTAGTGGAAGAAAAAAGGAGGAGAACCAGAATGATAAATGAATTGCCAATATTTTTTGAAAAAATACTAAATATAAATGAACCATATGAAACATATATACATGCGAGAGTACCAAGGATAAAAACAGAAAATAGGATAAAAATAATAGAAGTTCCTTAAAAATCCAAAAAATCTAACAAATAAACAAAATGAAAAACTTGAGCAATTAATGGAATACAAATATCTTGATACAGTAAAAGCATATTCATTAATTCTGGAATTAAAAAAAATATTTGATTATAAAAAGCCAGCATATGCATCAAAATTCTTTAAAAAATGGTATGACAAAGCGTTAAAATCAAATATACCAGAAATGAAAAAAGCTGCTAAGAGTTTATATAAACATATAAAAGGTATTCTTATGCATTTAAAAACAGGATTAACCAATGCTAAAATTGAGGTAGTATAATATAAGCTGTGTAAAAATAAAAAAGAGGAGCCCTTTAGGGGCTCCTCGGAGCTTCAGGCTTAGAAAGCCATCGCTCATATGTGTTGGTGGAGACGGCGGGAGTCGAACCCGCGTCCGAAAGCAGAGTAAGCCGGACTTCTCCGAGCGCAGCCTGTGTTTTGATTTTTACTTAATCTTCTCCCACAGGCAGAATAAGATTAAGCTATCTCCCTAAAATTTCCCCAAAAATCCGGGAGAAAGATTTTTGGGTAAGGGTCATTGCTTATGACGCCCTATTCAGCTATTTGACCCAGAACAGCTGAAAGGACGGCTGCTATTTTATATTAAGCAGCTAAAGCGTAATTTTCTTCGGCAATTCTCTTTTTTGACCGATTATTTTACGTGGTAACAGTCTTCCACGGCTCGCTTTCCGACTTACTCTACCCCCGTCGAAACCGTTTCGTCCCCAGGCGATATTCATTATAACATAATTAAGTAACATTTTCAACCTTTTAGACGAAAAAATTTTCCAAAAAGTTTTAATTGGTTATAGTTAAAACCTTTTTTATTGTTTTGCTATAATTATAATAGTTTATATCTACTTTAAATATTATATTTTGAGGAAAATTTTCATTTAATGGTACTTTAAATATATTATTTTTTATATCCACTTTTTTATTATTATAATAGACAAAAAAGCTATTAATATACTCCTTTTCCGAATTCAAAAAATATATTTCTGGTATTTTTATTTTAAATAGTCCTGAACTTTTTTCTCTTCCAAGATATTCAATATCTATTTTTATATTACTGATATTTTTAGGATTGTTTTTTACAACTATTTTTTTTATTCCATTAATATACTTCCCATTAACATTTACCTCATAATATAAATCATAAGATCCACTTTCGCCAAAAGGTTCTAATATTACCGTATTATCCAAATATGAATATTTTACTTCCTTATAATCTCCTAAAACCTTAAATTTTATAAATTTTATTTTATAATTTTTTATCTCATTTGAAAATTTGTCATATACTTTAATATTTCTTATATGTAGAATATTCTGATTATCTGTAAAAATACTTTTTTTATCAAAATCAAAAGATATATTGGTTACCTTTGATGGTTGAACTTTCAATATAATTGTCTTCATTTTTTTCGCTTTATTGCCTGCATAGATATTAATTTTATATTTTCCCGATTCATAAATTTTCGGTAATTTTAAATATATTTCACCAAATTGATTCGTTTTTCCAATATATACGATATCTTTATTATTTATAGAATAAAATATATCTACATTTTCTGCCACATCATTTTGAGCTTTTGCTGTTAATCTTATATTTACTTTTTCTCCAGCAATATTATATATATAATCAGGACTTTCTATATATGAAACAATATCCTTTCCAAATTTTATAACTGGTATGTTTAACCCCACACCAAAAATCTGATTATTATTCTTATTAAGAGTGTAATTAAAATAAAAATTAGAATAATTTATCATTATCCCTATAGAAAAATCATTATTATACTTCAAATATGGTTCTAAAGAAAATTTCCCTAATTTTGCAAATGTTGATATTAAACCGCTAAATTGTAAGTTATTCTGCGTGCCGAGCTGAATCTTCAAAGGTATATTACCAGAATTATATCCTATATATAAATAATGTCCGTTTATACTTTTAAAAGATTGGTTATAATATAGAAAATCATAATTATAACCAATATATATATTATGTAATTTTCCAAAAACAAAAATAGACATAAATAATACGGATAATAATATTAAAATTTTTTTTGCCATATTATCCCCCTATTCCGGTGTACTCCAACCTAATAAATTGGAATCTGTTTTTATAATATATGAATTACCATATTCGCTGTCATTAAATGATTTTGTTTGGCCAAACATTATATATCCACCATCTGATGTTTTTATTATACCATTTGCAATATCATTACCCTTTCCATAGATATGTTTTTCTATAACATTTAAGCTGAAATCTGTTCTTAATATTTCAATATTTCCATTATTGCTATTTAATACTATTAAATATCCATCTTCTGTTTTTAATATCTTTACAAATGTATTGATAAAATCATTTTCATATATTGGCGAGAATATTTCATTTAATCTATAACTATATGTTTTTACAACTAAATCATTAGTTATAAATCCGGCAAGTACTATATCATTTCCACTATCGTTTATATCATAAATAGCCTCTATATCCGATAACAATTTCTCTGATTCTACATTGAAATTTTCATCTAGCTTTATTAAATATCCCGATCCATTTTTGCTACCAGAAAGTATATATTTTCCTTTTCCATCTTCATCAATTATATTTATAACGGAATTTAATTTAGCTTTACTATAAATTAATGTATTCAACAGTGTAGAACCATTTGATGGGTCAATCTTTGCTATGAAATCACCTGTAGAACTGCTCCCAACAATAATATAAGAATTGTCAGATAATTTTATATAATCATTTATAATATCTCCTGCAACATTTGTTGGAGTGGAATTTAATAAATTCAAATTATTATCATATTCTCTGAATTCTATTTTTCCAGAATTTATACCCAACAATGTTATATTCGAAGAAGTGTCTATAAAGTATGGAGTGAAATCTATTGTTACAGATGAATCTTTTGTTGTTTCTGTTCCGTCTTTATCCATTTTTGATAAATAATATGTATTATCTTCTTTCTGAATAAAAGTAAAATCTCCTGTACCTAATTCTTTTATATCTATAATTTCATCTAAAGTTGAATTGGTCCCTTTTTCAATTGTAAAAATATTTGTGTCTATGCTTGATGTTCTAAATGTAATTGTTGATTCGCTATAATCTTCTTTTTCATCTATTGCTCTAACCTTCCAATAATATGTATTATCCGGAATAAGTCTTGATGAAAAATATTCTTTTTCAGTTGTATTATATACTACAGTACTATAATTACTATCATCATTAGATTTCAATAAATCAAAAGTAACATTTTGACCTTCAGGATCAACAGAATTCCAGTTTATTAAAGCTTCAAGTCCATTATATATAGTATATTCTATATTGGGTTTTTTCGGTTTTGTATTAACCTTAAAATTCATTATATTAGATTCTGCTATTCCACCATAAGAATCTTTTGCAATAACTTTCCAATAATAAATTTTCCCATTTTCAAGTCCCTTTATATTATAACTGTTGTATGTATAATCTGATATTATCCTATTTAAATTCTCCGGACTATTTCCAGTGTAAATATCGTATTTTAATGTATCATTATCTTTATCGCTTGCCAGCCAGCTTAAAGTAACGTTTTTTTCTACGCCCATAGAATTATTTGATGGATAAAATTTATCATTATCAAATGTGGGATACGCATTTGATTTAAATTGTTTAACCTCAGATTCAGCTTTACCTCCTTTATTATCATATGCTACTATTTTCCAATAATACGTAGTATTATTTTTGAGATTACTTAATTCATATTCTTTTTCTGTTGTTGTTTCAATTAGATCCATAGAATTTAAAGATTCACCAATATATACTTCATATGTTAATTCATCACCATCTGGATCATATGCATTCCAATAAATCTTATCCCCATTTTTTGCATAAGTTTGTTGGTCAGTCCTTAATGAATCATTATATATAACAGGGTTTTTAGTGGTTGAAAAAATTATTTCTGTTGAGCTATATGATAATTTATCATCAGAAACTTGAATCTTTATTTTATAATTAGAATCTGCATCTAATGTAAAATTATAATTATTATTTGACGTTTGAACTGTTTTGATAATAGTATTTTCTTTAAATAATTTCAGTGTATAATTTAAGATATCATTTACATCTTTATCTTCTGCGTCCCATTCAATATTTAGATTAAGCTGAACATTTGTTGCATTATTTGAAATGTTTATATGAGTTATTTTGGGCTGATATGTCGTTATAAATTTTCTCAATTTTGTTTCTGTATAACCTTTCATTTCATCTTCAAGACGGATTTTCCAGTAATATGTAGTTCCTGGTTCAAGTGTTGCATTCATATTGTATTCATTTGTTCCCTGAGCATTTGAAATATATTCACTTTGTAAATTATCAATATTTTTCCCAAAGTATACATATAAACTATATGTTGAAGAATCTGGATCGTCTGCATACCATATTATCTTTGGATTTAATGAAATACCTTCTGCATTATCGCCCGGAGAATAATCCTGTAAAATGGGTGGTTGATTTATATTTAATAAAAGTTCCTGGCCTTTTAAATAAAAGCCCTTATCATTAAAAGCTTTAATGTATATATTGTATTTCCCACCTTCTGGAATTTCTATTACATAAATATTATTTGTTACGTTTGTTGCTATTATAGTTTCTTCACCATTTTTACTTTTTTTATATATATTATAGTATGATACATCTAAACTATTTTTCCATTTTATTTTTAATTTGTTTGGATATTTCTGTTCATTAAACGTATATTCTTTAGAAGGATCATAATAATCATAAATATTTGTTATGTTCGGCGCAACTATTGGAGCATCCCCTGTAATAAATGTTGCAGGAGATGTTACTGAAGTAGCCATATTGCTATCTTTCGCCAATATTTTCCAGAAATATTCTGTTTTTGGAAGTAAATCCGTCAATTCATAAGAATTATTGGTCGTGGTTGCTACCTGTTCATCATTTAGGTAAACTGTGTATTCAATATCATCATTATCTGGATCTGTCGCACTCCAGTTTAATATTACAGTTGAATTCATATCTATTTGAGAAACAGGGCTAATTAATGTTATCTGAGGATAATTGGTTGTTTTAAATGTCTGCGTTGCTGAAATTGTTGTTGCAAAATTACTGTCTTCAACAAAAACACTCCATGAATATTCAGTATCTGGTTTTAAATATTTATTATAAGTAAATTCCGTTGAATTAAGAGTATATGAAACGACTTCATCATCTGATAATTTTATATTTAATATATAACTTAATTTATCGTTATCAGGATCGTTTCCATCCCATTTAAATATAGGTTTTAATGACTCGTTATTCCCATCTGGACTTTTTAAAATTACTTGAGGTTTATTAGTCGTTGAAAAAGTTATAATTCCACTACTACTCGAAGCATTTTCTGTATCATAAGCAACTATTTCATATTGGTATTTTGTTTCTGGAAATAATAATCCAGAAAATGTATATGAATTTTCCAAAGTTGTTGATAGTAAAGTCAAATTTTCAGAATATTTTGAAAAATATATTTCGTAATAAGAGATATTATCATCTTCAAAATTCCAGGTTATTGTCGGTTTTAAACTTATATTTTCAGCATTTAGACTTGGACTGCTTGAGTTAAAAATTGGTTTTTTATTAGTAATAAATGTTGCTATATCACTTATAGATGTTGCATTATTGGTATCAATTGCCTCAACCTTCCAATAATATATCTTCCCATAATCAAGATTATGAATAGTATATTCCTCTTTTTCTGTTGATGCCAATTTTTCCAATATTGTTGGATTTTCTCCAAAATAAATATTATAAGATATTCCATCATCCGGATCATAACTTTCCCATGTCAATGTTGCTATATTTGTTGGAATATTTATTTCATTATTTGGAGATAGATTATATGGTTTTATTGGATCTAAATTTGTTCTGAATTTTACTATTTTTCCTTTAACGTAGTTTCCTTTACCATCATCAGCATCCACTCTTAATGCGTAATATTTACCTTTTTCTAAATTGACATTGAAATAATTATCTACAATTTTTTTATCATATTTCAAATCATTTGAAAAATCTATAAACTCATCATTTTCATCTATTTCTTTTAATAAGAAATGATATGTTAGCTGATCATTATCAATATCAGTTGACTCCCAGGTTATTTTAGCATTTTCAGGAACACCAACAGCATAATTTTCTGTTTCCAGAGTCTTTTTAGGATATGTTATTTCAATTTCTGGTTTATACGAAGTGGTGAATTTTAATATTGGGCTTTCAAAATTATTCTTAACATCCTTAATTTTCCAGTAAAATGTGCTTCCAGAAGGCAGATTTTTCAAAGTAAATGTATTTCCTGTAATATTCTTCTCAACGTAATATTTTCCATCATCTGATAAATCATTATTTGGAGAAAAAATCAGCAAAAACTCTTTGGAATCAATTGAATAATTCCATTTTAATTCTATTGTATTTACAGGAATACTTGAAGAATTATCTGAAGGATAAAAGTCATAAAAAGCAAGATCCGAGACTTCGATATTAATTACTTCTTTATTGCTAACTCCAATTGTATCGTATGCTATTAACTTAAAATAATATGTTTTCCCATAATTTAACTCATCTACTCTAAAGCCTTCATTTAAACCTTCAAATATTTTATTTTCAGGATTAAATTCAGGATTATCTGACATATACAATAAATATTTCTTTATTCCATCTCTATCTTCTGCACTCCAGGAAAGATTAATATAATTTTGATTAATGGTTGTTTTATTAATATTGAAAAATATTTTTGGAATATCTGTTGTTTTTATTTCATATATTTTCGAATCCGCATATGAATTGCCAATTATACTCCTAATTTTTAAGTAATATGTTGTGTCAGGTTCTAAATTTGAAATTTTAGCAAAAGTTTTTGATGTTGATATTTTGTTATTTAGCAATGTTTTAGCTTTTCCATAATAAACTTCAAAATTAATATTATCAAAATTATTATTGGAATCTAAATTCCAACTAATATCAAAACTCAAAGGAAGATTATTTAACACATCTTCCTTTGGGTAATCTAAAATGGGTTTTGGGGGAGGAGCCTTAAAAATACAAGAATTTAAAACAAAAATAATCAAAATCACAAAGATATATATCAGATTTTTTTTCATTCCATCACCTCAATTTATTATTCTATGCGAGGTCTTCTATTTCTTAATTTTATTTTGAAATAAAATATAATAAATTTTCTTTTGGCTTTATATACTTAGCAGGATATTCTTTTCCTTTAAAAACTTCTTTTAATACTTTTATTTTCCTATCCCCTGATAATAAAAACAACACATTTTTGCTGTTGTTTATACTTTTATAAGTGAAAGTAATTCTTGGTATATTTGGGTTTGCTTTTTCAGGAAATACATAATCAATATATTTATCGTCTGAAATCTTAATATCTGGAAATATTGACGCTATATGTCCATCTGCCCCTAACCCTAATAATATTAAATCAAAAGATATATCTTTATTTTTATCCATAAAAAATTTTTTTATACTATTTTCATACTCATCAGCGCATCTTTCAATAGGTGTAATTTCAGTTTTTATCCTATAAATGTTTTCATCAGGTATATTAATCATTGAAAGAATATTGTTATATACCATTTTATAATTACTATATTCACTATCTATATCAATATATCTTTCATCACCAAAAAATATATATACTTTATTCCAATTAATACTTTCTGAATATTGTGAAGCTAATATCTTGTATAAAATTTTTGGTGTATTTCCACCAGATAAAACAAAGGTAAAAAAATTCTGCTTTTTTATATAATAGGTATAAAAATTATATACAGTTTTAGCTGCATCAAAGCTCATATCATTTAAATTATTATACTCAAATATCATAATTTTCTCCATTTCCTCCCATCTTTTTCAATTAAATAATTTGCTTCTTCTGGCCCCCATGTTCCAGAAGGATAATAAAATAATGTAGCATTGTCTTTTTCCCAGACATCCAAAATTGGAGTGACAACCTTCCATGACTCTTCCATCACATCACTTCTAACATATAATGTTTGATCTCCAAGCAGGGCATCTATTATTAATCTTTCGTATGCATCCTGTTTTTCATATTCAAAAAAATTTTTATATTTAAATTCCATATTTAATGTATTAATACATATTTTAGATCCAGGCTGTTTAGCTTGGATTACAAGTGAAAACCCTTCATCCGGCTGAATTCTCAATATTAATGCATTTGGTTCTATTTTTATCGGATAAAAATCAGAAAATATGGAATGAGGTACATCTTTAAAAATAATTGCTACTTCCGTAATTTTCTTTTTTAACCTTTTTCCTGTCCTCAGGTAAAATGGGACACCACTCCAGCGCCAGTTATCTATATACAATTTTGCAGCGATAAATGTCTCAGTTTTAGATTCTTTTTTTATATCTTCAATATAAGATTTTTTCATTTCATTATTTATTTTTCCTTCTATATATTGCCCTCTGATTATAAAATTATTTAATTTTTCTTTTGGAAATGGCCTTATGGATTTCAAAACCTTTATTTTTTCATCATGTACCATATCTGCACTCAAAGATGCAGGTGGTTCCATTGTGATAAGCGTTAATAACTGTAATATATGATTTTGAAACATATCTCTTAATAAACCTGTTTGATCAAAATATCCTACTCTATTTTCAACGCCAATTTGTTCAGCAACGGTAATCTGAATATTATCTATATATTTATAATTCCATAATGGTTCAAAGATAATATTTGCAAATCTCAACATCATTATATTTTGAACCGTTTCTTTTCCAAGATAATGATCAATTCTATATATTTGTTTTTCATTTAAATAATTATGTAATTGATAATCAAGTTTTTTAGATGATTCAAGATTATGTCCAAATGGCTTTTCAATTATTATACGGGAATATTTTTCTTGTGTTTCTACTGTGAGTTTATTTTCTCCCAAATAATTAATGATAGGCATATATATATTAGGTGGCGTTGCAAAATAAAACAGATGATTACCTGTTGTATTATGCTTTCTATCCAATTCTAAAAGTTTCGATCTTAAATCTTTATACATTTTATCCTGGCTATAATTACCAGATAAAAAATAGGTATGTAATATAAATTTTTCTATAATATTTTTATCTGATTTTAAATTATTTAATCTTTTTAAAATTTTATCCCTAAATTCCTCATCTGTTAACTTACTTCTTCCAACTCCTAATAAATAAAAGTTTTTTAATTTCCTTTTTTTGAAAAGATTAAAAATTGATGGTATTAACTTTCTAAATGTCAGATCTCCAGAAGCGCCAAAAATTATAATGCCAGCGGGTTCAGGAGTTGGATCTTCACATATTTCAACATATGATTCTATTTTATTTTCTATAAAACTCATAATATCACCTTCTAAATTTTTCATCAGGATTAGCAGCTTTTACTTCTCCTGCACCGGCAACAGACTTCTTTATTTCTTCATTTTTTTTATAAACTGCATGACCACCAAATTCTCTTCTGAGCGCAGCTACAACTTTATCAGAAAAAACATCCTTTTGCCTTGATTGAAATCTTTTAAATAATGAATTTGATATAACAGGGATTGAAACTCCCTTTTCCACAGCTTCTAAAACTGTCCACCTTGCCTCACCAGAATCTTCAACATATCCCTGTATTTCTGATAAACTATTATCTTCTTTAAATGCATTCTCTAATAACTCTAATAACCACGATCTTATCACACTTCCCTGATTCCACAAATGAGCTATATCATGTAAGTTTAAATTTTCTCCATATTCTGAGGCTTTTAACAATTCAAATCCTTCACCATAAGCTTCCATTAATCCATATTCAACACCATTATGAACCATTTTCACAAAGTGTCCAGCACCTGTTGGCCCACAATACAAATATCCTTCTTCTGGTGACAAAGTTTTTAAAATAGGTTCGATATATTCAAAAATTTCTTTTTCTCCACCTATCATAGTACAATATCCTTCTTTAAGCCCCCATATTCCTCCGGATACTCCAGCATCTATATAATGTATTCCATATTCTTTTAATTTTTTTTCTCTTTTCAAATCATCTTTATAATATGTATTGGCGCCATCAATAATAATATCATTCTTTGATAATAATGGAATTAAAGCTTTAATATTCTCATCTGTAACCTTTCCTGCTGGTAACATTAACCATATTATTCTTGGCTTTTCAAGTTTGTTGATAAATTCTTTTAATGAATATGAACCTATCGCTCCTTCCTTTTTCATTTCATCTACTTTTTCTTTTGTCCTGTTATATACGACAACTTCATGTCCACCCTCCAATAATCTTTTTGCCATATTTTTCCCCATTCTTCCTAATCCTATAATTCCTATTTTCATAAAATCACCTCTCCCAGAAAATATTTATAATATAACCCGGGATATCCCCGGGTTATATTATTTTTCGAATTTTTTTGCAATTTCAAGCAATTTATCCATGCTATTTTTTATTTCAATAAGAGCTTCTGACATTTGATTTATTCCAGATAAAACTTCATTCATAGAAATTTTTGTTGAGTGTGAAAAATTCGATAAAGATTGGACGGTATGTTCAAAGTCTCGTACTATTTCCGAAACAGAGTCAAGAGATTTCTCAATTTTGTTCAATTCTTTAGACGTTTTTTCAGATAAAAGAACGTTTGTGGTAATATTTTTTTCTATCTCTTTTAAAATTTTTTCTGAATTTTTTGATGTTTCTCTTGATTCTGAAGCTAATTCATTTATCAATTCTGCAATTTTAGAAATACCTTCACGATCCAAATTTTCTTTACTGGTTTCAATGGAAGAATTTATTGATAGAATAGAAACAGTATCTGAAATATCCTTTATTTTATCATTAAGATCTGATAGTTTATTTATAAAATTAGATATCTCTAAAGTTTTTTCATTCATATTTTGAATATCATAAAAAAATTCCTTCATATTTGATAAGGTCAAATCCAATTCACTTCTTCCTTCCTCTATGGAGGAAGAAAAATTTTGTATTAATTCATCCAATTTTTGAACGTTTTTTTGTGTATTTTGGGCAACAGCACCTATTTCACTGGAAGCAGAACTATTTTCAGCTATATAAGAAGATACATTTGTTGAAAATTCTTTTATAGTACCAATTTGTTTTTTAAATTCCTTTTCAATTAATTTTCCTATTACATATGAGATAAAAAACAAAAATACCATCATAATTACCAATAGAATAACAGAAAACATTTTAACTTTGTTAATATCATAAAAAAGTTGTTTTTCTGTTATAGCGTTTGCAAGATAATATGTTGAATTATTAAATTCAAACGATGAAAACGCCACAAATCTTTTTTCATTTTCATAAACATATTTATATATTCCGCTTTTATTTTCTTTTATATATTTATATAATTCTGGAAGTTTAGTATCTTCAACTGCGTTTATTCCTATTTTACTTAGATCTGTATGATATATAACATTTCCATTTTCATCCAAGATATAATAATATCCATTTTTTTCATCTATAAATTTTTTAGAAAAAAAATCAGACTCTAAAGAAGCCATTGATTTTGAAAGAAGCTCAGATAATTTAATAACATTATTTTCATATGATTTCATAATAAAATCAACTGTAAGGTTTTTATAATATTCATAAACAATAAAAAAGAAAGAGATAAAAGATAATCCAAATACTAATGTAATTATAAGTGAATATTTTAAATTAACCTTCATAATAAATCCTCCTTACTAATTATTCTATTTTTTCCCAATTTTTTTGCCATATACATTAATTCATCAGCTTTATTAATAATATAGGTAACATTTCTTTTTTTATAGTCACAAAACACTCCCGCACTAAAAGTTATTTTCTTATTTATTCCTAACATTTCCCAATTATATTCAGATACTTTTTTCAAAAGTCTTTCCAATACTTTTTTAGCTTTAATACACTCAGTTTCAGGTAATAAAATCAAAAACTCTTCCCCTCCAAATCTCCCTATAAAATCATTTTCTCTCAATTCATCCTGCATTATTTGAGATAATTTTATCAAGACTTTATCTCCTGTGATATGTCCAAATTCATCATTTATTTGTTTAAATCCATCAATATCAAGAATTGCAACTGAAAGATCATACTTTTTTCTTTTGAATAATATAATTAATTCTCTTAATTTTTCTGTAATTTTTCGTTTATTATATAATCCTGTAAGACTATCCCTCTCAGAGGATACTTTATAATCCATATAATTATTTAATGCTTTAAATAAGGTAGTTAGTGGTTCTAACATAAAATTCATATAATATGCTATGGTGTTTTTATTTTCAAAATTGCTAAAAGATATTACCCCAAGATCTGTATTTCCGCTTTTTAGGTTAAAAAATATAGAATTTTCTAATAATATTGTTTCATTTTTACCTTTATCACAAAAATCTCCTTTAAAAATCCATTCTGAAGGTGTGGTAGGATTTAACAGTTTTTCATATAATAATTTTTTAATTTTTTTACACTGAAATTTCTTATTGTTAGAAAAAGCATAGACTCTTCCAATAACATGAGACAATATCATTATATTTAAATTTTCAAATTTAAAAAATTCTTTAAGCAAATCCTTTAATTTAATCATAATATATTCTTCATCGTATATGTTACTTATAAGATCAAGTATTGAAGATTTTATAATTTCTATTTTCAATGTTTCTTCTAATATATCAACTAATTCACTAAAAGGATTTTTTCTAAACTTATAAAATTCTCTGCTCCATTCAATTGTAAATTTATTACTTTCTAAAAATTTGACTATACTTTCCAATATATTTTCTGGTGATTTGTCTTTTTTTATAAATAAATCAGCTCCACTTTTTTTAGCCCAAAATTCATTTATTGAATCTTCAGCACCCGTTAATATTATTATCCCCACCCTTGAAAAAGCATCATAACTTCGTATAAATCTACAAAAATGAATACCATTCATTTGAGGCATAATATAATCTGAAATCACAACATCAGGAAGTATTTTAAAAAAGAGGTTAATTCCTTCAAAACCATTTTCTGCAACAGAAACATCATATCCCATTTTAGTTAAATTGTCCTTGAGATATTCTCTCCAAGATTTACTATCGTCTATAACTAATATCTTTCTCATATAAAATCGCCTCTATTCAAATCAATTAAAATTCTATTTAATTCTTTTATACTTCTTTCAAAATATTTTGTTAAGCTTTGAATTGCTCTTTCTGTCATATATGGAAATTGAGCATCGTTTTGAATATAAATTTTTGCTTTGCTATTTTCAATTTTTTTTAGTCCTTTTACCCCATCATTTCCTAACCCACCTAATAAAAATATATATGTATTTTTATCAATATATGGATATAATGAATCAAATAATTTATTTATCGATGGAGACACTGGACCGGTATTTTTAATAACTGAAACTACCCTTTTGGAAGAAAAAATTATATCTTTGCCTCCTTCGGGAATATAAATTCCACTTTTTAATTCTGTAAAACCTTTAACAATATTAACTTTCTGCTTTGAAATATTTTCAAGATAATCTTTAAAATTAGATGTTTGATTATCAAGATTATGCATTGCTAATATAATAGGATATTTCAATTTTTCTTCAAATGAAAAAAGCGTCTTTAATGCAGCTGGCCCCCCAGCAGATGCACCTATTATAACTTTAATTGTTATCATCCCCCAAAAATTTTTTTAATAATATTATAATTTTTTCTATTTTATCTCCTTTTAAAACATAAGCATTTGCACCATAACTTAAACCTTTTTTAATTTCTTCTGGATCTGATTTAGTGCTTAAAATAATAACTGGTATATCTGGATTTTTTTCCTTTATAAATTTTACAACTTCATACCCACTTATATCAGGCAACTCAACATCAACTATGGCGGCATCATAATCCTTCTTATCAAGTGCTTCTTTACCACAAGATGATTCAATAATGTCATATCCTGAACTTTTTATAAGTTTTGAAATAACATATCTGGAAACTATTGAATCATCTAATATCAACACTCTTTTCTTTTTTTTTCCTTTTATGTTGTTATTTTTAGGGATATTTTTTATAGATATTATAGGAATTGGATATGTAAATATACTTTTTGCAAATCCCAAAAATCTTTTATCTTCAGATGGAACTATACGCGTTTCAAAATATCCCTTTATTTCATCATAAATTACGGCTACATTATTTTTGCATATAACACAAAAATTTATATTATTTTTTCCAAAATCAATTATTTCAAAAAGCTGATTGTTATAATTTATTTTATTATCAATAACTTCCGGTTTATTAATTAATTTAATAATGTCATCTGAACTAATTGAGAATATATTGTTATCTCGATTTAAAACCAAAACTTTTTTTGAAGTGGCTTTGGCTTTAAATTTAACAATAAATTTTGTTCCTTTTCCTTTTTCTGTTTCAACTTTTACATCGCCACCCTTAAATTCTGCAAAGGCTTTAACTGCATCCAATCCAACTCCTCTACCAGAAGATTGATCAACTTTCTCTTTAATAGAAAAACCCGGATAAAAAATTACATCAAGAGGGTTCACAGAATCATATCCCAATTGTTTAGCTTTATTTTTTATTGCTTCAATGTTTAAACCGTATCCATCATCGGAAACCTCAAGATATATCATATTATTCTTTATATAACTTTTTATTTTTAAATTTCCTTTTTCATCTTTACCAACTTTTTTTCTGTATTCTGGATCTTCAATCCCATGAGCAATACTATTTTTTACAATATGAATCAAAATATTTTTTATTAGATTAGCATCTTCTTTTTCAATTTTTATATTCTCTACATCAATAATAAAATTAACCTTCTTATTATTAAAAATTGCTTCTTGAAATATTAAGTTTTCAAAACTTTTTATAATATCCTTTAATAATACAAATTGTTCGTTTTCTATTGTTTTTTGTAATTGAATTCTTAAATTTTTTATATTTTTAAGGGCAGAATTTACTCTATTATTCAAAATATCGTTTTCTGCTTTCAATAAAATACTATAAAACTTTTCCATTTCTTCAATTGATATATTTTCTTGATTTAAATAAGCCATTGTTCCTTCTATTAATTCTTCATTTAATAATATATTTTTATAATAAGATATTTCCTTTTCCGTTAAATCGCTTCTTTTATTCATTAATTCATTTGATATTTTTATAACTCTAGCCACAAATTTTTCATCTAAAACATCATTTAATTTTTCTTTGAAAGCAGACTCAAGCTCATGCATAAATTTACCAAAATTATGCATTCCTACTAACCCTGCAGACCCTTTTAAAGTATGATAAATTCTATGTAATTTTTTTATTATCAAAGGGTTTCTTGTCTCAAGATATTCCTTTAATAAGTCGATTGCTTTATTCAAGTTTTCATTCATTTCATCTAAAAATATATTCAAAAATTCCATATTTTCACTCCAAAATAGGTAAAATTAAATTATTTGATTTAAAAAATTGTTTCTCTGTATCTTCTATTACTTTTCCATAAATTTGATTTATTCTTTTAAATAAATATCCTTTATCTTTTATCAATAAGATCCAATCACCTTTATCATCAATTTCTTTAACAGGATAAACTTGATTTTTATATTCTATAAATCCTATATAATCATCAAATCTAAAATAACAAAAATTATTTTTATTTATTATAGTTATAACATCTTCATTCTTTATAACAAATTTATTGTCTATTAAAAAATAAATGGTTTTTTTCTGTTTTATTTTTTTCTTTTCTTTTTTTTCCTTTACGATTATACGATTAGGCATCTTTTTTTTTATATTTTCCATATTAAATATAAATATTGTACTATCTTCATATGTTATATATCCTGTGTATATATTTAATTCTGGATATAACTCAAACATCTTATCATTAAATTTTTCGAAGTTTTCAATCTTTATTTTGTTCAGAACGGCCGTAACACCAAATGCATATGTATCGTAAATTAGAAAATAATTCAAATAAAATTCCATATCCAGCGGAATTGTAACTACTGGATACAAGTAATTATTATATTTTGCATATCCCAAAAAATTACTGTTTAAATTTTTCTTTATATATTCATTTGATATTCCTTTTATATTATCTTCCAAAGCAATGTAAAATTTATCTTTGTCTTTAGTTTCTAACTCACATATATAAAATTCCATATCATTCACCCATCTATTATCTTTTTTATATTCCATAATTCTTCATCATTCGGATTTAAAAATAATGCTTTTTCAATAGTGTTTTTTGCATTGAGATTAAGTTCTATTTCCAATATAACTTTATACTTAAATATTAAAGGATCAATAGATTCTTCTGATATATTTGATATTAATTGATATGCATACATATATTCTTTTTTATTTATTAAATCTTTAATTATTTCAATATAATTTTCTTTATCTATATTCTCAGTAAATTTCTTTGAATTATTTTTATAAAAACTTTTTTTATAAAACCTTTCTTTATTATTCTTTTTTAAAAGTTTTTTTCCCTTTTTTTCATAATAATCAAGAAAATTTTTTTTATTATCTGCTAAATTTTTATCTGTCTTTTTCATCCATACAGTAAAATTTTTATTATAAAAAATTTTATATAATTCCATCATTTCTGGATAAAACTCTCCATTACCCAAAATGAGAATTCCTTCATTATCCAAAAATTCATATATTCTATTTAATATATATTTTATTTTTTCATTTGAAAAATATATTAAAACACGTCTTATAGTTATTATGTCATATTTCTCTTTCGTTGAATTTAAATATTCTAAAATATTCTCCTTTTTAAATTCAACATTTTTTTTGAATTCTGGTTTTACATAATAAATTTCTTTTTCTTTATTAAAAAATTTTATTTTATCTTTTTCATTCATAAATCTAACACTCCAAAATTTATAAATACCTTGCCTTGCCTCGGCAATTCTTTTTTTTGAAGCGTCTATCCCTATAATTTGATATTTTTTCCCTTTTTCATTTAATATAAAAGAAAAATTATATACTTCTTCTCCTCTCGAACATCCAAGGCTTAAAATTTTCCATAATTCTTTTTTTTCAAAATACCCTTTTAAAAAGTTCCACAACTCTTTATCTCTAAAAAAAAACGATTCTCCTATTGTATATTTTTCCAATATTTTATCCTCTGAGAGGCTTGTTCTATCATAATCCTTTTTCTCAACTATATCCCCTTTTTTATATTCAAGACCATACTTAGCTAAAACTTGTTTTATATATCCATCTTTCATAACCTTCCCCCTAAATATACATATTTATATATTTTTAGAATGTCTAAAAAGTCAAATTCACTCAGACAGCTTGATTGCTAATCCTTAAAATTATTCATTCTCAGCCGTCGCTCAAACAATACATCGTGTATTGTTTCGCGCATTACATCCATGTAATTTTGACGGCTTTCATTTACGCTTAGATTTTTTAGATATAAAAAATCTAAGGGAAAAGGATTTATAATTATATAATAAAAATTATTTTTTCCAATTACCCGCTGTAAGCGTGTAAGGGCAATCTTCGAGTCTTCGTTTCATTTGAAACTTTTTAGACGGTCTATATATTTAATTATACCAGATTTTTAATTTTAATTTAATCATCGCTAAAATATACATTGTTATAGTTGAAATCAAAAAAATAATAACCCCCTTCAAGGGGGTTATTTATATATATATATATTTATTTATGATGCAGCACTTTCCTGCGTATCTTCTGTTGGATATGTAGGTAATTCAAATATCGATATTTCTGATTCTAAGAAGGCTTTTAATCCTGTTCCAGCTGGTATTGGCTGACCAACAATAACATTTTCTTTTAATCCTAATAGATAATCTTCTTTTCCTTCTAAAGCCGCTTCTGTTAATACCTGAACTGTTTGTTGGAATGATGCTGCTCCCAGCCATCCTTCTCTTTCAAGTGATGATTTTGTAATTCTCAATAATTTTCTTTCATATCTTGCTGGCTCTTTTGGATTGATTAAGTATACTTTCTTTTCTCCAACCAATTTAATTTCCCCATCTTCAGTTTCAAGCAATTGTGGTTCTGTTTTAAATACTTCAATTTCTTTTATTCCCATATCAACAATTCTGTTTAATAATTCTTCATTTATTTCATCACCAACATCACCAATTATTTCATTTCCTTCATCTATTTTCACAGAAATCTTTTCTGATAATTTTTTACCCAATACTTCCTGTCTATTTTCTTCAATCTTTTTATTTTCTTCATAAATTTTTCTATTTATTCTTTCTACTGATTTGATATTTACAAGATCTTTCGGCATAAATTCTGTATCTCCAGCATATGTTATTTCAACTTTATTGAACATTTGTTTTATAATTATTTCAAAATGTTTGTCATGAATTTCAACACCTTGTTCGGCATAAATCTTTTTAATTTCTTTTAATAAGTAATCAAAGGTTACTTCAGCGCCAAGTTCTTCAAGTAATCTTCTTGGTTTTATATTACCAGATGTCAATCTATATCCTGGTTCAACCTTATCGCCAACGGATACAGTAGGTTTAACCTTTGGATCTGCTATATATGTATATAATTCACCTTTAAAATCTTCAACGATAAATACTAATCTTCCTTTTTCATCCCTGTCAATTTTTCTAACTATACCTTTTACTGTTGAAAATTCTGCTTCTGGACCTTTTAAATTCTTTCTTGCTTCAAATAATTCCTCTGCTCTTGGAAGACCCTGAGTAATATCTCCTGCTGTAGCAATACCACCTGTATGGAAAGTTCTCATGGTTAATTGGGTTCCAGGCTCTCCAATTGATTGTGCTGCAATTATACCTACTGATTCTCCAATGTTTACTATTTTATGATTTGATAAATCCATACCATAACATTTCGCACATACACCATGTTCAGATTCACAGGTTAATATTGATCTTACATATATTGAAGGCCTAACTTCAATTTTTTCAACATTATATTTTTCTAATTTCTTTGCAGTATCTGAATCAATTTTTTCTTGATAATTCGCAAGCGTTATTAATTTCCCATTTTCATCTTCAATTTTTAAATTTTCTCCAACAAAAACAAAATTTACAGCTTTATATTCTTTTATATTTACTACTTTTATATTATGTTGTTTTAGGGATTTAATTACATCTGTATCTATTTCTGTTCCTTTTGAGAATAATAATTCTCCATCAACTAATACATCCTCATTTAATACATTGTATAAATACATATTTATATTGTTTAATTTTACTTTTTCTTTTGTCTCTACAACAGGTATATTTGTCTTATATGTTGCTAAAAATTCAGCATCTTCTTCATCGAGCATTACGTCTTTTACATATTTCTTACCTGTTGCTGGATTAATTATGATTTCATCTGTTTTTGGATCAAGCACATCTGATGCCAAAACTCTACCGAATAAATAGTCAGCTAATTTTTCTATTCTTAAACCATCTGCTATTAATTCTCTTGCTTCTATGCCTTTTTCCGTACCACAGTCTGGCTCTGTTACTGTAATAGATTGAGCAACATCTACAAGTCTTCGAGTTAAGTATCCCGCTGTTGATGTTCTTAGCGCTGTGTCGGCAGAACCTTTTCTGGCACCATGTGTTGAGATAAAGAATTCCAGCTCAGATAAACCATTTCTAAAGTTTGACTTAATTGGTAACTCAATAACCTTACCTGATGGATCTGCCATAAGTCCTCTCATACCTGCAAGTTGTTTTAATTGGTCTATATTACCTCTTGCTCCAGAGTCAACCATCATCCATACAGGATTAAATGGATATTTTTTGAATTCCTTACTTGTAACTTCTGTAACTGCTGCTATAGTCTTTTCCCACACTCTAACAACTTCTTTATATCTTTGCTCATCTGTTAAATATCCTTCTTCATAATATTTTTCTATTTCCATAACAGTTTCTTCTGATTTCTTTATTATTTCTATTCTTTCTTTAGGTTCAACAATATCTCTAACAGATATAGTTAATCCCGATATTGTTGCATAATGAAATCCTAAAAATTTGATATCGTCTAATAGATCGGCTGTTCTATCTATTCCATGATATTTAAATGTGTCGAATATTAGATTTTTTATTTCTTTCTTTTTGTATATTTTATTGAAATCTGGATTAAATCTTCCTATTTTTTCTGGAAGTATTTCTTTAAATATTAATCTTCCCACTGTAGTTTTTATTAGTTTATCATTATAATATAATCCAATAGGTTCATGAAGTATTAATGTCGGTTTTGACCATTTTAATTCATTATTTTCAACAATTATTTCATGTTTTGTTATTTTTTCATATTCATGAACATAAAATGCCTGAAACTCATCAGCAAAAATATATTTTATGGTATTTTTATTTGATATTTCCTTTGGAGTTGAAGGAATCTTCTTTGAATCAAAATACTTTTTATCAACTGTTGTTAAATAATATACTCCTGCTATCATGTCTTTACCAGGCATTGATATTGGCTTTCCATTTGCTGGAGATATTATGTTATATCTTGATAACATTAAGAATTTTGCTTCTGCCTGAGCTATATTGGATAATGGAACATGCACAGCCATCTGGTCTCCATCAAAGTCTGCATTAAATGGAGGACATACCAGTGGGTGTAATTGTATTGAATTACCTTCAATTAATTTTGGAATAAATGCTTGAATTGATATTCTATGCAATGTTGGTGCCCTGTTTAACATTACGGGATGCCCTTTTATAACCTCTTCAAGCATTTCCCATGCTTCTGGCATTTCTTTTTCTATAATTGTTTTCTTTAATTTTCTGGCATTTTTACTTGATGCATTTGAATCTTTTAATAATTTATTCAATACAAATGGTTTAAATAATTCCATTGCCATTTTTTTCGGAAGACCACATTCATGGATTTTAAGTTCTGGACCAACTACAATAACAGCCCTTCCAGAATAGTCAACACGTTTTCCAAGCAGATTTCTTCTAAATCTTCCTTTTTTACCTTTAATCAAATCTGTTAATGATCTTAATGGCCTTCCACTTCTATCTGTCATGGCCTTTCCAACACGACCGTTATATATTAACGAATCCACAGCCTGCTGTAAGATTCTTTTTTCATTTCTTATAATAATTTCCGGTGCTTCAATTTCAAATAATTTTTGAAGTCTATTATTTCTGTTGATTACTCTTCTATATAAATCATTTAAATCTGTTGCTGCAAATCTTCCACCATCTATCTGAATTAATGGTCTGATATCTGGAGGAACAACTGGTAATGCTTCAATAATCATCCATTCTGGTTTATTCCCTGATTTCAGAAAATCTTTTACTACTTTTAACCTCTTAATTAATTTCAATGCTTTAGCACTTTTTTTATCTAATTTAGCTAATTCAGCTTCTAATTGTATTTTTAAAGAATGTAAATCTATATTTCTTAATAATTTTTTTATTGCTTCTCCACCATAATCAGCAATAATTTTATCATCATATAATTCCTTATATGCTTCATATTCTTCCTGTAATAATGTATTTCCAACACCTTTTCCAATTTCTTTTTCAATTTCAGGATCTATTTCTGTAATAACCAATATTGGTGTATCTCTTTCTATATCCCTTTCAATTTCTATTGATGATGGATAGAATTGTTCAAAAATTAAATATTCACTTGCAGTTAATATTTCTTCCTCATATAAAAATGTATCGGCCAATTGTGTTCCTTCTTCTATTTCATCACCATCTTCTACAAATAATGTAGAACCTTCAAAAATAGGCCATTTTTCTTCTACGCCATTTTCATCTTTAATTTTTATCCAGGTTACTTCATGTTTTGCCTGCGTCATTTCTGTTTCTATACTTACAACACCACTTCTTCTGGCAATAGGTTTTTCCTTAATATGAAGCACTTTAACAGCCTGTTCAACTTCAAAATCCATTTTTTCTTTAAATATTTCATATTCTGTATTATGGAGCATATCTCCATAATCGAACATATCAGAATCTTTTGGATCTGTTATTAACCAGATTTTTTCTACAACCCTTTTTGAACCATAATATATGATGTTTTCGAGTTCTTTTACAGATATATTCAAAAGTATGGATAAAATAGAAGGTGATGATTTTAAAAACCATATATGTACTACAGGAGCAGCTAATTCAATATGCCCCATTTTTCTTCTTCTTGACTCTTTTGATTCTACTTTTACCCCACATCTTTCACATACTGTTCCTTCATATTTTTTTCCTTTGTATCTTCCACAGGTACATTCATAATCCTTTACAGGACCAAAAATCTTTTCACAGAAAAGGCCGTCTCTTTCTGGTTTAAATGTTCTGTGATTAATAGTTTCCGGTTTTTTTACTTCTCCACTTGACCATTCTCTAATTCTTTCTGGAGAAGCTATTCCCACTTTAATCTTTGCAATTTTCCTTTTAAATGATGATGTCATTTTACCCATGCTTTACCCTCCTTGAGGGGAATTTATAATTTATCAACATCTAATTCGTTACCGTCCTCATCAAACAAACGAACATCTAACATTAATCCCTGTAATTCCTTAACTAAAACCTTAAAACTCTCTGGAATTCCAGGATCTGGAAGATTTTTACCATTTAATATTGCTTTATAAACTTCATTTCTACCTTTTATATCATCAGATTTATATGTTAGCATTTCTGTTAATGTATGAGCAGCACCATAAGCTTCTAAAGCCCAAACTTCCATTTCACCAAATCTTTGACCACCAAAATGAGCTTTACCTCCAAGTGGTTGTTGGTGAATTAATGAATACGGACCCGTTGAACGAGCATGCATTTTATCCTTTGCAATATGAACCAATCTAAGCATATACATATATCCAATAGCAATTGGATAGTCGAAAGGTTCTCCTGTTCTTCCATCTCTTAATACTATTTTTCCACTTTCTATCTCTGGAGCATCTCCAAGGTCAAGTCCATATTCTTTACGCACTTCATCCAGCTCATCCATTCTATTATTTTTCCTTGCTTCATATAATGCTTTCATTATTTCTTTTTCTTTTGCACCATCAAAAATAGGAGTTGCAAAATGTCTCCCTGTGAGTTTTGCCAGCCATCCAAGATGCATTTCCAATACCTGTCCAAGATTCATACGTGATGGAACACCTAACGGACTCAGTATCATTTCAATTGGTTTTCCATTTGGCAAAAACGGCATATCTTCTTTCCTTAAAATATTTGAAATAACTCCCTTATTTCCATGCCTTCCTGCTAATTTATCTCCAACATTCAATGTTTTCTTCGAAGCAATATATACTTTTACATATTGATTTACACCTGTTTCAAGATCTGGAATATCTTTTCTTGTATATACTTTTACATCTATAACTCTTCCTTCAATACCATGTGGAACTGTTAATGAAGTATCTTTAACATCTTTACCTCTATCTCCAAATACTGATCTTATTAATTTTTCTTCTGGCGATGTTTCTGATTCTCCTCTTGGAGTAACCTTACCTACTAAAATATCTCCTGAGGTAACATATGCTCCTACTCTAACAATACCATGTTCATCTAGATTTCTTAAAGATTCTTTTTTTACATTTGGAATATCTGCTGTAATTTCTTCCGGTCCAAGCTGTGTATCCATAGCTTTTGTTTCATAAACTTCTATGTGTAAAGAAGTAAATGTATCCCTTTCAAGTAGTTCTTCATTTACAAGTATAGCATCTTCAAAATTATATCCTTCCCATGGCATAAATGCTACTAAAATATTTTTACCTAAAGCTAACTCTCCCATATCAATCGCTGGCCCATCGGCAATTGGGGCGCCTTTTTCCACTATTTCATTCATTTCAACTATAGGCCTTTGATTTATTGTCGTATCCTGATTTGATCTGATAAATTTCCATAATGTATATTTATCTTGAACAGGATTCCCATAATTATCAACTATTTCTTTTCCATTTTCATCTATTCTATCTATAATTATTGTTTTACCATCAATATATGATACCTTTCCTCTATGTTTCGCCTTGATTACATAACCCGAATCTCTTGCTGCAAGCCATTCCACTCCAGTACCTACATATGGAGCTTCTGTAATCATCAAAGGAACTGCTTGCCTTTGCATGTTTGACCCCATTAAAGCACGGTTAGCATCATCGTGTTCAAGGAACGGTATCAATGATGTTGAAACTGAAACAATTTGTTTTGGGGTAACAGCAATAAATTCAACATCTTCTCTATGAACATATGTAACCTTTCCCGCATGTCGGATTTCAACATATTCTGATTTTATTATTCCATTTTCATCTATTTCTACAGATGCTGGTGCAATAATCTTTTCTTCTTCTTGATCTGCAGTTAACCAATAAACACCTTTATCATATAAAACCTTACCTTCTTTTACCCTATAATAAGGAGTTTCCAGAAAACCAAACTCATCAACTCTGGCAAGTATTGCTAATGAGGTAATCAAACCTATATTAGCTCCTTCTGGTGTTTCGATAGGACACATCCTTCCATAATGCGAATGATGAACATCACGAACCTCAAATTTTGCATGTTCCCTTTTTAATCCGCCTGGCCCAATAGCTGATAATCTTCTTTTATGAGTTAATTCAGATAATGGATTTACCTGATCCATAAACTGTGATAATTGACTGGTTGCAAAAAATTGATTTATGGTTGTCATTATAGCTCTGGAATTTATTAAAGAATTAGGTGTCAATTTTTGAATATTTGGTATAACGCTTAATTTTTCATTTAGTATTGGGAGCATTTTAGAAAATGATCTTTCAAATTCTATTTGCATTAATTCCCCAACAGATCTAACTCTTTTATTCCCAAGATGATCTCTGGTATCGAGTAATTCCGGATTCTCTTTCATTTCTAACAAATGTCTTGAAGCTAATATTAAATCGAGTTTTGTTAAAGTCTTTTCATCTTTATGAGGATATTCTACATCTTCACCTTTTTCGACATTTTTCTTTTCAACATCTATCAAATATTTTTTATAAACATCTTCCATTCTATTAACTATTTTCTTTCTTCCAATCATCGAAAAATCAAACGTATTAGGATTAAAGTATAAATTATTTATATAATCAGTAGCAATGTTTACTCTTGGAATTTCACCAGGTCTTAATTTTTTAAATAATTCTTTATAAGCCTCTTCTGGAGCCAATATTGAATCTTCTGTTTCATATGATTTTTTGAACAGGTCTAAGGTATTCTGCGCAACAATATGAGCGACAGTAATTTCTGAAATTCCTAAATCAATCAATTCATCAACGATTTTATCTGTTAAACGAATACCTCTGTATGTTTTATTTTCTTTATACAATTCAGAACTTTCAGGTACAGCAATATCAGAAAGTATTGTTATATTTTTTTCAAGGTATTCTGTTAAATCATAATTTAAATTAATTTTTTGCGGATATAAATCTAATATTGCTAAATCCGAATCATATCCAAGCGCTCTCAAAAATAAGAAGAAATTGAATTTTCTTTTTCTATCTATTCTTATTTGTAAGAAATCCTTACCCGGATTGGGATTATATATTATTTCTAACCATGCACCCTTAACAGGTAAAAAGTGGGCAACAAAATAAGGTCTTGTTTGTTTAACACTTTTTTGTTCTTCACTTACAAAATATACACCCGGTGACCTGACAAGCTGGTTAACAACAACTCTTTCTGCACCATTTATTATAAATGTACTTCTATCAGTTATTTTTGGTATATTTCCAAAAAATAACGAATCACTGGGTTCTATTATCTCCCCAGTACTATGATCTGTTATTCTGATTTTAGCCTTCAATGGAACTGTATAAGAAAGACCTTTTTCTTTACATTCCATTTCCTCAAAAAGCGGATCTTCTGTCCAAACTTCAGTAAACTCAAGCGAAATCTTACTTTTCCTTTTACCTTTTAATTCCACCGTAATTGGCGAATACTTGTCTAATACTTCTTTTACTCCCTCTTTTACAAACCATTCAAACGAATTAAGCTGAATTTCCAATAAATCATGAAAAAGCGTCAAATTTTCTTTAACTTTGCCAAAAAAATGCCTTTCTCTTTTTCCCACCTTTAACACTCGGGTGTTCACAAAGAATCACCTCGTCTTCCTAATTTTTTATTAGCAAAACAATACCGCATCAGACTATAGTCTGATGCGGGTAAATTATATCATATAAAAGTTTATATTTCTTTAAGAAATTACTTCAATTCTACTTCTGCGCCAGCTGCTTCTAATTTTTTCTTTAATTCTTCTGCTTCATCTTTTGCTGCTCCTTCTTTTATAACAGCATCTGGAGTACCTGCTTTTTCCACTAAGTCTTTAGCTTCTTTTAATCCTAATCCTGTTATTTCTCTAACAACTTTAATTACATTTATTTTCTTTGCACCAAAGCTCTTTAATACAACATCAAATGAATCTTTTTCTTCTGCTGCTGGAGCTGCTCCGGCAACTGGTGCTGCTGCAACTGCAACTGGTGCTGCTGCTGATACTCCAAATTCATCTTCTAAAGCTTTTACTAATTCTGCTAATTCTGCTACTGTCATTTCTTTAATTGCTTGAATTAATTCTTCTCTTGTCATTTAAATACACCTCCTGAAATTATTTAAGTATTATTGTTTTTCTTTCTCTTCTTTTATAGCATTCAACGCATATAAGAATTTTCTTAATATTCCGCCTAATGCACCAACCAAACCAGATATAGGAGCATTTAAGCCGCCCACCAACATAGCCAACAACTGTTCTTTTGATGGTAATTTTGCCAATTCTTCTGCTTCTTCTGAAGAAAAGATTTTACCTTCTAAAATTCCAGCTTTAATAACTGGAACATCTAACTTATTTTTCTTTTTAAATTCCACTAAAACTTTTAATGTCTCAATTGGATCAGCTTCTTTAGTGTAAAGTAAAGCTGTGTTTCCTTCTAAATATTTCTCAAAATCTTCTAAGTTTAACCCTGCGTTTTTTATTGCAGTTTTTATCAAAGCATTTCTTGTGATTTTAAATATGACTTTATCTTCGAACTTTTTGTATAATTCACCTCTAAATGCATTTGATTGAGCAACTGTCATACCTTTAAAATCAACAAAGGTAATAATTGAAGATTCTTTGAATACAGTTTCTAATTCTTTTAACAACTCAGCCTTTTGCGCTCTTGTCAACACCGACTCACACCTCCTCTAAAAAAATCTGCGGTCCCGAGGACCGCAGAAAGACTAAAACATTATTGTTTTATCTTCAGCGTACCTCGGCAGGCGGGTTTCCACCACATTATATATTACCTGCTGTCTTCAGTACATATTTACGTGAGTATTATAACACAAGTACCGTTACTTTTCAGTTAAAAATTCAGAAACGTTTAATTTCAATCCAGGACCCATTGTTGGAGCTAATGAAACTTTCCTTATAAACTTTCCTTTTGCTCCAGATGGTCTCATTTTTTCTATTTGTTGTAAAGCTTCTACTATATTTTCTCTTAATTTTACAGCATCAAATGATTTTTTACCTACTGCTATATGTAAATTTCCTGTTTTATCATTTCTTACTTCTATTTTACCTGCTTTGAATTCCTTTACTGCATCAGCAACATCATTTGTAACTGTACCTGATTTTGGAGAAGGCATCAATCCCCTTGGACCTAATATTTTACCTAACCTTCCAATTTCTCTCATCATATCAGGCGTCGCTATAGCTATATCAAAATCTGTCCAGCCACCCTGTATTTTCTGAATAAATTCCTCAGAACCTGCATAATCTGCTCCTGCATCTAAAGCCTCTTTTACTTTATCACCTTTAGCAAATACTAAAATTCTAACCTTTTTTCCTGTTCCATGAGGTAAAGATATATTTCCTCTAACCTGTTGATCATTTTTTCTTGGATCTATACCTAAAACCATATGTAATTCTATACTTTCATCAAACTTTGCTGTTGCTATTTTTGGAAGTATTTCTAATGCTTCATCCAATGTATAAAATTTTTCTCTATCAATTGTTTTTTTTGCTTCTAAATATCTCTTACCATGTCTTGGCATTCACACACACCCCCTTAACCTTCGACTACTTCTATGCCCATATTTCTTGCAGTACCTTTTATTATTTCCATAGCTGCTTCAATTGTTTTTGCGTTTAAATCGGGCATTTTGATTTCTGCAATTTCTTTTACCTGAGATAATGTTATTTTTCCGACAATCTCTCTACCAGGATTCGAAGCACCTTTTTTTAATCCAGCTGCCTGTAAAATTAAAAAGGAAGCTGGGGGGGTTTTTAATGTAAATGTAAATGATCTGTCTTCATACACAGTAATTTCAACAGGAATAATCATTCCTGCCTTATCAGCTGTTGCCGCATTAAACTTTTTACAAAATTCCATTAAATTTACACCATGCTGACCTAATGCAGGACCAACTGGTGGCGCAGGTGTTGCTTTACCTGCTGGCAACTGTAACTTCACCATTCTTGCTACTTTTTTTGCCATACAATTCCCTCCTTTGTGGTATTAGCGGGGTTTCCCTCCCACCGTTATTAATCTATCTTTTCTATTTCTGTTAAACCTAATTCTACTTCTGTTTCTCTACCAAACATATTTATTGTAACTTTTACACTTTGCTTATGTAAATCTATATGAGTAATTTTTCCAGTAAAAAATTCAAACGGTCCACTTATAATACGCACATGTTCTCCAACCTGATAATCCACTCTTAACTTACTTTCTTTAACTTCATAATTTTCTTCACCTGTAAGCCTCAACAGCGCTTTGACTTCTTTTGTTTTTAATTGAACAGGTGTTCCGCCTATATTAATAAAATTAATAATATAAGGGATTTTTTTTACCATTTCCTGTGTTTCTTTATTTAATATCATTTCAATAAACATATATCCCGGAAATAATCTTGACACTCTGGTTTTTAAGATTATAATTTCCTTCCTACTTGCAAAATCCCTTATTTCCACTTTTCCTGAAGATTTCGCTTTATATTGTCTCTTATTTCCCAGAATCTGACCCTTTTCCACGTACGTTCCTTTTCTAAATGCATTAGAATCAAAATTATCCTTAAACACAAAATATACATCTTTTGCATTAGAATCGGTTTGTATAGTAACCCTTTTCAACTTATCAATAGAAATTATAATCCCGTCTAAATCAGCCTCATATCCTTCTTCTCTCGCAAGAGGTATTCCAACATGTATTCTGGAATTTACCTTTAATCCTCCTATTATCTTTGCACTTTCAGGAATTAAAAATGTTTTTGTGAATTTTTTATCCTTTGTTTCCACTATTATCTTTCTGAAATTTTTCACTTCAATAATTGTTCCTGAATTTTTCACAATTATCGGTGGTTCTTCTGCCAGTAAATCTCCTTTTTTTACATTTTCTCCATTTTTTACAAAAACAGTCGCTTCTTCTGATACAACCATTCTCTCAATTCTTTTATTAGTTAAATCGATTTCACTTTCCTCTGGTATTAATATCTTTCCAAACATCTTCTCTTTTTCATATAATTTAGCCTTTTCTTCAATTAATTCTTTAACCTTATATTCCATGCCAGAGAAAGTTTGTAAAATATACCATTTCTTACGCATGTTTATTCACCTGCTTTATTTTCATTGAGTAGCGCCAGTTCCCAATCCACTTTTAATACCTATTAAAGGATAAACAACTTTGGAAAATAGATTTAACAAGCCATAATCAGCTATAAATAAATATAATGATACAAAAATCAATATTGCCAGTACTATTAACGTCGAATTTACAGCTTCTTTCCTATTTGGCCATTTAACCTTTTTAGCTTCTTGCATAACTGAACTTAAAAATAACCAAAATTTTGACATTAAAACACCCCCAGAATTTAATCATAACCCCCTATATCAGGGGGTTGATTTCTTTTTAGAAGAAGTCTTACAATTTATATTTTTGATTCAACATGTAAAGTATGTTTATTACAATGAGGACAATATTTCCTAAATTCTAATTTTTTCTTAGAGGTTCTTTTTCTTTGTTTGTAATAATTTCTTCTATTACATTCGGTGCATTTTAATGATACGGTTAAAACAGGACTTTTTGCTGCCATTTTATTTCACCTCACATAACATTGTAATTAATGAAATGGTGGTGAGGGAAGGATTCGAACCTTCGAAGGCAATCCGCCAGCGGATTTACAGTCCGCCCCCTTTGGCCACTCGGGCACCTCACCACCTATAGAAAAAAATTATGGAGCCGACGAAGGGACTTGAACCCCCAACCTGCTGATTACAAGTCAGCCGCTCTGCCAATTGAGCTACGTCGGCAACTCATCCGGGGATTATTATACCAGATAAATACCATACTGTCAATTACTTAATGATTAAGAAGTTATTACTCAATTGAAACAACTAAAAATTTAAAAGATATATTAAGGCGTTCAAAAAACTAATAGAAATATGATATAATTTTAAAAGCATTTCTTTTAAAAACATTTCTTTTAAAAACATTTCTTCAGAAAGGAGCCGATTTATGAATAATATTAAAGAATTTTTCAATTCTCTCAACTTAAATTTTGATACCAAAAGACTTTTAAAAAACGAAAAACAAAAAATAGCTGTAATGTGTTATGCAAAAAATCAATTTAATGAAATTTTAATGCTCGAAAGATTCAAAGAACCTTTTTCAGGAAAACTTGTTCCACCTGGTGGAAAGGTTAAAAATAATGAACCAATAACAGATGCAATGAAAAGAGAATTTTTTGAAGAAACTGGATTTGAATTAAATAATTTGAAATTAAAAGTATTCACATCAGAAGAAGGACCAGAATATTATAACTGGATTTTATTTGTTTTTTTAGCAAATATTAAATTAGAAAATTCCGAAAAAAAAGAATTGAAAAAGTGTAATGAAGGGATTTTAAAATGGGTAAATGTTGATAATTTACTAAAAGAAAACCTTACTGAAATCGATAAAAAAATTATCCCATACTTATACGAAAAGCACGGGATATTTTTTATCGAAATAAATTACGATAATAACAAAAAGGCTAAAATACTAAACATTGAACAAATTCAACTTCTACATTTCCCTTATTTCTTTAATACCAAATCTAACAGATGCTATTATCAACGCAGATAACAATATAATCGCTCCTATTATTTGTTGAGTTGTCATTCTTTCACTTAAAAATATATATGCTGATAACATAGCAAATATAGGCTCTCCCACAAAGATAAATGCTGTAGTATTGGTTGAAACAACCTTTTGATATTTTAATTGAATTAATGTTGCAAAAATTGTAGCTAAAACAGCAGTAAACAAAGCAACTCCAATCATAGGTAAAGTAATATTTATCGGCTTAGTAAATGATAGCATTCCATTTAATAATGCTACGGTCAAAAATTGATATCCTAATAATGATGTTTCTTTTTCAATTTTAGAAAACTTTGTTATATATACCATGGACAATGCAAAAGCTACTGCACAAACTACTGTTAAAAAATCTCCAAGATTAAATCCTTTTATTCCTCCCGATAACAAATAAGATCCTACAACTGCAATAGGCAAAGCTATTATATGATTTATATGCGCTTTTTCTCTTTCTACTAAATACGAAAAAAAAGGAACCATTATTATATATAATGATGTTATAAATCCACTTTTAGATGCCGTTGTCAAAGTTAATCCTATTGTCTGGGTTATAAAACCTAATGCGATAAATAGTCCTATAATTATTCCATATTTAAAATTTTGTTTTTTCCATATTAAAAATGATAAAAAAGAGGCTATAGCAAATCTCAAAGTTAGATATATATATACATCATCACTCCCAACTGTCATCTTCACTAAAGGAAATGTACTTCCCCATATAAATGTTACTATAATCAACAAAAAGTATGCTTTAAACACATACATCCCCCCAATATTTCGTATTACTAATTATTTTATCATATTTATAACCCTCTGTCAAAAAAATAACATTGCTAAAAAGGATATTTCATTTTGAAAAAGAAATATATAGTAGTAGAATAGTAGTAGAGGGTGTTATTATGAGAATTGACAATTCATTACCTCAACTTGATAGTAAAAGTATATACTTAGAATCAAAATTAAGAAAATTATTATTAGAAGCTATTAAAAGCAAGAATAACAACTTGCTTTTAAAACTCGGTAATATAAATAATTTAATAAAATCTGGCAATCTGGATGCAGCGGAAAGAGAAATAAAAAATGCAGAAAAAACCATATCTTTTAAAGATATAAACAAAAAAAGCGTTATTAATAAAAATGTTATTAATATAGTTCAAAAAACTACAAATGATAAAAAGAAAGAAAAAATATATGACTCTAAAGAAAATAACATTTATCTACAAGATAATTCTCCTGATTCTGCAGTTTCTTTTCAATATCCAACTGCTATACCAGAAAGTGCGTCTTTTCTTTTCATAAATTCCCATGAAGGAGAACATGCGAGAGAAATAATAAAAGAAGCTATGTTTAAAGGTAAAATGTCACAAGTTTATGTAAGATATTTTACATCATATGATTCAGAAGGAAGGCTTGTGTATACTGGCGGAGTAACATGGGGGAAAATATTAGACTCTAAAGTTTAACGGAGGGAAACTGTGAATAAATTTATAATAGAAAAGATCGCATCATTCGATGAAGATATAAATAAATATAGCAAAATATTAAATATTAAAAAAAATGAAATCCTGCATTCACCACATGAAAAACTACAACAGATGAGTATAGTATTGGAAGGGCTCTTAAAAGTGGTAAAATTCACCTCAGAAGGAAATGAACAGGTTCTGAAATATATAAAAAAAAGCGAAAGCTTTGGTGAAGGCTTAATATTTTCAGAAGAAAATTATCCATCATTTATTATTGCTGAACAGGATTCTAAGGTTTTCGAAATCTCAAGCAAAGGTGTTTTAAACCTATTTAAAAAAAACGAAGATTTCCTTGTTTTATATTTAAATGAGATTTCAAGAAAATTAATGAATTTATCCAACATAATAGATATCCTCATAATAAAATCTATTAAAGAAAGAATTATAAAATATTTTTCATTATTATATAAACAACAAAAAACGGAAATTATTTACTTTAAATCAAAGCAGAAAATAGCAAGTGATATTGGGAGCGTTAGAGAAGTAGTTTCAAAAAAAATAAAAGAACTGATAAATGAAGGCGTAATTGAAGAAATAGATAAAAATCATATTAAATTATTAAATCTAAAATTATTTGAATAACTGCGATTTAAATCGCAGTTATTTTTTTGATTAAGTATTATCAATTAAAAGTAAAAAGTGCTATACAATTTAGTAAATATTAAATTTAAATAAATTATAATATTTTTATTATAAGATATATAAAGATTTTTTAAGAAAGAAAAAATTTTTGAACCTGAAAAATTTTTTTTCGTCATAAAAAATGGAAGTCGATAAAAAAGAAAAATTTTGAAAAAGGAGGGGATAAAATATGAGCGAAATCAAAAGATATGAAAGAGGAAACTTTTTCGAACCATTTGAAACATTGAAAAGGGAAATAGAAAGATTATTCGATGATTTTGGTACTTTAGATATGTTTGAAAATTCAAAAGCTTTTGCAATGCCATCTCTTGATATTTATGAAACAGAAAAAGAGATAGTAATTGAAGCAGATGTTCCAGGTTATGATAAAAAAGATATAAATATTAGATTAGATGATGACATATTGACTATATCAGCCGAGAAAAAAGATAATAAAGAAGAAAAAGGTAGGAATTATATAAAGCGAGAAAGATATTTTGGGAAATTCGAAAGGTCTATTAGATTACCGGATTATATAGACTTTGAAAAGATTAAAGCTAAATTTAAAGATGGCGTTTTAAAGATAGAGATACCCAAACTTGCAGAAAAGGTTAAAAAATTCAAACAAATCAATATAGACTAACAACAACTCCCACCAGGGAGTTGTTGTTTTTTAATTTTCTTTAATTCCAAGATTCTTGAAGTAATTTAAATTTACTTTTTTTGGTATGATTCCAGAACCTTTGCTTTTTTCTGGTATTTTATTTTCCGGAATATTCAGTACTTCTGAAATAACCTTTTTTATTCTTGGTATGCAAAATTCACCCTGGCAAAATCCCATAGTTGCTCTTGTTCGTTTTTTTACAGCATCTATAGACTTTATAGGAATTTCTCTTGTTAGAGCGTCTATAATTTCTTTTTTACTAACCATTTCACATCTGCATATTATTTGATCATTATTATTTAAGTTTAGCATTTTATTTACTTCTTTATAGGTCAAATTTTTTTTAATGATTATTGGCGGTCTGTAAGGGTCGAAATCGCTTTTTTTAATCAATTTTAAGCCGGATTTTTTTAGTATATTTACAACCATTTTTGCAATTGCCGGTGATGAGGTTAATCCCGGCGACTCTATACCAGCAACATTAATAAATCGTTCTTTTGATTCTTCAATTATAAAATCTCCTGTTGATGGTGTTGGTCGTATTCCAGAGAAAGAAGTTAATACCTTTCTTAAATCAATATCAGGAACAGATTTTTTTGCAGTTTTTATTATATATTTTAATGTTTCTATATCTGTAGATGTGTCATCTTTATCGCTATTTTCATCTGCATTTGGTCCTATCATTAAATTACCATGAAAAGTAGGCGTAACTAAAATACCTTTACCTTTTTTTGTTGGAGTTTGAAATATTACTCTATTAATTATATTACCATAACCTTTATGAAATATAATATATTGTCCTTTCCTTGGTTTTATATAAAAATTTAGTATTCCCATCATATATGAAATTTTATCGCTATATACGCCTGCAGCGTTAATTATATATTTTGTTTTATATGATGAGTTGTTTGTTATTATATTATAGTAATCACCGAATTCTCCTATACTTATAACTTCATTTTCAAGTTTTAATTCTACACCATTTTTTATAGCACTTTCTACCAATGCTATAGTCATTTCATATGGTGAAGTTATTCCTACATCTTTCGCATATAACGCAACTTTTACGTTTGTACTTACATTTGGTTCTAATTCTAAAATTTTTTCTTTATATATTATCTCAATCTCTTCTTCTTTTACACCGTTTTTTAGTGCGTTTTCATATAAGTTATTTATGTTAAACTCGTCTTCTTTATTGAAACCAAGCACCAATGCTCCAGTTTTTTTATAACCAAAATTTAATTCGTCATTTAATTGTTTATACATTCTATTGCCTTCAAAACATAATCTTGCTTTTAGCGTTCCATATTTAGAAGCATATCCTCCGTGAACAATACCACTGTTAGCCTTTGATGCTCCATTACTTACATCATCAGATTTTTCAAGAATTAAAATTTTAAGATTATATCTTGATAATTCTCTGGCTATTGCTGCACCAACAACACCAGCACCAATAATTGTGACATCATACATTATATCCCCTCAAATGGACAAATTTCCAATATTTTTATCAATTTGGCAGGTTCCAACCTAAATGGTGATCCTTTCCCCTGAAAAAAATGGTGTTTCTCGATTAAATGTATTGAAAGATCACTGAATATTATACTTTCTTTTGTATTTAAGTTTATAACTTTAGTTACGACTTTTCTAAAAAAACCATCCTCAAATGGGCAGGGCAAATGTCCTCTTGCTTCACCTACCTGAACTTCCCATTTTTTATCTACAGTTATAGGCTCTCCCATACCTTTTTCACCCTGTTTTTTTAAATATTTTAACCTTTCTACAATTTTTTCAATTGAACAATTTAGATTAGAAATCATTTCTTCATCATCTATAATTATATCCAATATATTTCTATCATCGTTTCCAAGAAAACCTTCAGCTGTTATTATTCCTGGTTTCATATTTTCCTGAGCTTTTTGAAACTCAGGTGTCATTTTCATAATTTTCCCCCCTTACTTTTAATTATTAGATTATTGTCTAAAAAGTCTCAAATGAAACGAAGACTCGAAGATTGCACTTAAAATTATGAATGAAAGCCGTCAAAATTACATGGACGTAATTTTGAGCGAAACAATACACGATGTATTGTTTGAGCGACGGCTGAGAATGAATAATTTTAAGGATTAGCAATCAAGCTGTCTGAGTGAATTTGACTTTTTGGACACTCTTTTAATTATTAACATGTCCAAAAAGTCAAGCAAGCGAGATGAGCTATTTTTGAAGATTAACAATCAAGGTTTGAGCGTTTTGACTTTTCAGACATCGTACTAATTATAAAAAAGTTCGAATGAAACTTGGATACCTTACAAATTATGCAAATTTGTCATAATAAATTTTTTCTTCAGAAATTCCATTTTTTGTCAATATATTAACACATGCGTTTATCATCCCCGGGCTACCACACAAATATCCTTCTTTTGGAGTTGATGGATCCATTTTTTCTTTTATGTATTTATCTAAAACATCAGTAATAAAACCAGTTTCTCCTTTCCAATTATCTTCAGGTAATGGCTCTGATAATGCCGGAACAAAGTGAAATTTTGGCCATTTTTTTTCAAGTTCTTTAAATATTTCAACATAGTATAAATCTCTTAAAGAACGAGCCCCAAAGAAGAACCATACATTTCTGTCTGTTATATTTTTTTCAAACATGTCAAGTATTATGGATTTTAATGGCGCCATACCAGATCCGCCAGCCACCCCTATTACATCGGCATTAGTATCCCGTAAATAAAATTCCCCAAAAGGACCAATTAGCTCGAGTTTGTCTCCTTCTTTTAAATAGTTATGTACATATGTTGTTGCAATTCCTCCAGGAACAAGTCTGATTAGAAATTCAACACTATCTTTTTCTGAAGGAACAGATGATATAGAATATGCTCTCTGTGTATCCTCTTTTATTTTTTCATAAGGTGGAATTACTATTTGCATATATTGTCCTGCTTTAAAGTTTATTTCTGCAGGTTCTAACAATTTGAATTTCACTTCCTTGATATCGTGTGTGACATCTTTTATTTTTTCTACAGTTGTTTTATATTTTTTTACATTGAACAGTTCTTCTGGAAGCCATATTTCTATATCTTTTTTTAATTTTACCTGACAGGATAATCTTATGTTTTCCTTTATTTCTTCGGGTGTAAGCAATGGTGTTTCAGTAGGCAAATGAGGTCCAATATCAGATAACACTTTTACCTTACATGCTCCACAACTTCCTCTTCCACCACAGGCTGAAGGAACAAAAATACCTGTTTCTGATAGAGTTGTTAATAATGACGCACCGCCTTTTACTATAACATCTTTCTTCCCATTAATATTTATTTTTATATCGCCATAATTGTTTACAATTCCATCTACAATAGTTATAACAGCCGCCAACACTCCACTGATAATAGAAACTATTAAAGGTGCTAATAATATATTCATTGTATCACCTCACTGTACATTGAGCATTCCTGAAAAACCTATAAATGCCATTGCCATAATACCTATAATAATTAAAGTTATTCCAGGCCCTTTTAATGCTGGCGGTATATTTGGACTTTTATCAACTTTTTTTCTAATAGCTGCTAACGCCATAATAGCAAGCCACCATCCAAGCCCGGAACCAAGACCATAAAATACAGATTGGATTAATGTGTAATATCTTAATTGCATAAATAATGAAACTCCTAATATTGCACAATTCACCGTTATTAAAGGCAAAAATATGCCAAGACTCATATATAAATTTGGAGAAATTCTATCTATCAACATTTCTAGAATTTGAACAACTGCAGCAATAACTATTATAAAGACAATATATCTTAAATATTCCAGTCCAAAAGGTATTATTATTTTATTATATACTATCCAATTTAATGCTGTGGTTATGGTCATAACAAGAGTTACAGCCATGCCTAATCCATTTGATGAAGTTATATCTTTTGAAACAGATATAAATGAGCACATTCCTAAAAAATTTGCAAGAAGAATATTACTGGTAAATATTGAAGCGAAAAATAATATGAACGGGCTGATTTGTGGAGCCATTATTTAGCCTCCTTTCTCAACATATAACCTTTTGCTATCCATATAAATATCGCAAGCATAAAGAATGCACTTGGTGCCATTAACATTATTGTCCATGAAACAAAGCCTTCAGGTAAAACTCTGTAACCAAATAATGTTCCAAATCCCAGTAATTCTCTGAAAAAAGCCACTGCTATCAATACAACAAGATATCCTATTCCTGATGTAAAACCATCCCAGAATGAAATAATTGGTTTATTTGATTGAGCAAATCCCTCTGCACGACCCATAATTATACAATTTGTAATAATCAATCCCACATAGGGCCCAAGCGCTTTACTAATACCTGGCATATATGCTCTTAATATGATATCCACTATAATAACATAGAAAGAAATTATAAGTGTTTGAATTATCATTCTAACCTTTCTTGGGATTAAACTTTTAATTGTTGAAACGGTAAAACTTGAAAATGCTGTAACCAGACTTACTGCTATCGTCATAATTAATGTATTTATTAAATTATTTGTAACCGCCAGAGCAGAACAGATGCCTAAAATCTGAATAAAAACAGGATTATTATACCAGATATTATCCTTCATTATTTTTTTGTATTCACTCATCCCAACTCACCTCCTAAGAGGTTTTTTAATATGTTTAAATATGAATTTATCATATTAAGTACAGATTCAGAAGTTCTTGTTGCACCTGTGATAGCTTCAACTTCGCCATTATCATGATTAAAATCTCCTTTACCTGAACCGCCAACAATCATTTCTATTTTTCCATCTATAATTTTTTCGAATTTAAACTGTTCTTTAAACCAACTCTCTTCTATTCTTCCTCCGAGTCCAGGAGTTTCACTCTGAGTAATAAAATCAATACCGACAATTTTAGAAATGTTTTTGTCAACTGCCAATACCCCCCTTATTGTACTCCATAATCCATTTCCAACAAAAATTACAGCATATACATCTTCACCATTTACATTACTTTTATATACATCTATATCTTTAATTTTTTCTATTTTTATTTTTTCGTCAAACAACTTATACGCTTCGATATCATTTTTATATTCTATTCCCATCGCTGATAACACAGCTTTCCTCAAATAAAGCTCTTCATTGATTTTTACTTTTTCTTTTGTCATTTCATTTGCAAGAGCAAGTATGAAAACAAGGATAAATGAAATTAAAAATGTGAAAATAACAACATATAATTTGTTGTCTTTCATATTTTCACCTTCTTTTTTAAAGATACAAGTTCATCAATTAAAGGCGCAAAAGTATTGGCAAATAATACAGCAAAACTTGTACCTTCTGGAAAGAGAGAAAAAGTCCTTATAAGTACCGCCACTACTCCAATTATTATCCCATAATACCAATGGGATATTTGCTTTTTTGGCGCACTAATTGGATCGGTAGCCATAAATACTATAACAAAAATAAGGCTTCCAGACATCAAATACTGAAGTGGATAATTAACTATTCCTGAAAAATAGAATGCATATATTAGTATAAATGAAGTTAAAAAGGTAGAAAGCATTATTCTCCAACTAGCAGTTTTGGTGTAGATAAGATAAATTGCACCCAATAAAATTAAGAATATGAAACTTTCTCCCATTGACCCTGCTCTAAATCCAAAAAACATTTTTACAATATCAAAGGCTTCATTTGATTCTCGCATTAATTTTAAAGGTGTTGCTGTTGTTATAACATCAATACCAAATTTCCCCGGAACCATCCAGCTTAAAGTCATAATATTAGGAAAGGTTATATATATAAATAACCTTCCTACAATAGCAGGATTGAATGGATTTCTCCCAAACCCTCCAAATACTTCCTTACCAAATAAAACACCAAAGATTATTCCTATTAAAGCAACCCACCATGGTGTTAACGGAGGTAAAGACAGGACAAACAATAGCGAAGTTACCAAAACTGCTTCAGAAACGTTTTTTTTAACTCTTTTTTCCATAATGTATTCTGTTAAAATCCCACCCGCAAAAACTACTATACTTAAAAAAATAAGTCTTATCCCGTAGAAGTAAAGAGCAAATAAATATATGGGAATTAAAGAATACAGAACACGTCTCATCATTACCTGCTTAAGAAAAAACGGTTTTTTCACCACACCACCCCCAATCGACAATGTAAAAAATTAAAAATTATATTTAAATTAATTATAGCACAATTTTATAATAATTACAATTTCGTTTCGTTAAAAAAAAAACAGCTTCCATGCGGAAGCTGTTTATCCTCTAATTCCTAACTTTGAAATTAATTCTTTATAAACTTCTGGCCTTTCTTTCTTTAAATATTTTAGCATCTTTCTTCTTTTACCAACCATTTTCATTAATCCTCTTCTGGAATGAAAATCTTTTGAGTGAATCTTTAAGTGTTCTGTTAAATGTCTGATTCTTGCTGTTAATAACGCAATTTGAACTTCCACTGAACCTGTGTCTTTTTCATTGATTTTGAATTCTTCAATTACCTTGTTTTTAATTTCTGGATCTAATCCTCTTGACATATTTCTCTACCTCCGTATTCATATTCCATTAGCCAAGATAAGGTCTTTGCCGTTATCTGAGCTAAGGTAATAATATTATATTACATATTATGTTAAAAATCAATTGATATTATTTTAAACTTCAACAATTTCTTCACCATCAAAATCATCTTTTAATGCATATTTTAATGAAATAATAGCAACTTCAAGCTGATTTTCATCTGGCTCAGATGTTGTGATTTTTTGTAATGCTAATCCTGGCCAGGCCAGAATCTTTCCTATCCACGTATCTATAATTTTAGCTGTAAATCTCTGAAATTCATATGCAAATCCCGCTACTAACGGAAGTAGTATAATTCTTGTTATAACTTTTTCCCATAATGTCGTATATCCTAATGCGCCAGTTATAGAAAAAACTATAATTGAAGCAAAAACTGTTATAATCAAAAAACTGGTTCCACATCTTGGATGCAATGTTGTATAATTTTTTGCATTATTAACATTTAAATCTTTACCATCTTCATAATTATACACTGTTTTATGTTCTGCACCATGGTATTCAAACACTCTTTTGACATCTTTAAATAACGATATTACCCATATATATAATATTACAAATACAGCTCTAACAAACCCTTCTATAAAAGAAAACCAGAATTCATTTTGTATATTAAACAACTTGGTTACAAACATCGGTCCAACACCAAAACCACCAATAGCAAATAAAAAAGCAAGTATAATTGAAATAATCATATCTTTTTTCGTTATCTCTTCTTCGCCAGATACATTTGCAGAATAAGATAGCGCTTCCATTCCAATAATCATGGCTTTTAAAAGAACAAAAAAACCTCTGATAAAGGGTATTTTTTCCCATACACCAAAAGAACCCTCTTTTAATTTTTTCACCTGTATTCTACCATCGGGTCTCCTTACAGCAACAACGGTGTTTATTCCCTTCATCATTACACCTTCTATAACAGCCTGACCACCAACATACTTAGGCATTTTCTTTTTCTCCATTATTTATCCTCCTCAGTATTTCCTCTACAATATCTCCTTCTGTTATAACAAAATAAAAAGTCAGAGCCTCTTTGTCCACGCTTTTTTCTTTTTTTAAAACAATAGAAGCTTTTCGTCTTATCTTTAATCTTTCTTCTTTATTCAATTGAGAAATTTCCTTTACTATAGAAAAAAGCCGCGCGTCTTTTTTGCACGCGGTAACTATTTCATTAATAATTTTGTTATCTATCACTTATGATACTCCTTAAATTAAGCTTCTGTTTCTTCTTCGGTAATTTCTGCAAATACCCTAAATTTAATTCCTGTTCTTTTTTCTTCCCCAACAGTTACCTCAACAAAACCAGGAACCACAAAAATCTTTTTCCCTCTTGTTTCAACAAATCTTCTTGCAATGGCAATAGCTTTAACCGCTTGATTAACAGCTCCCGCCCCAATTGCCTGAATTTCAACTTCATCTGTTTTACTTAAAACCCCTGCTATAGCTCCAGCTACTTTGTTTGGTGACGAAGAATGACCAACTTTTAAAACTTCCATGGATAGTTCAGCCCCCTTTATTTGTTTTCTAAGTTTAATTTTACCATAAAACACAATCATTTTCAAGCTTCGCTTGAAAATGATTGACAATATTATTTTTATTTTTTTCTTTTACTCCAAATTTCTCTTTTCAAGCTTCGCTTGAAAATATTCGCTTGAAAATGATTGTTCTTATTAAAAAAAATCCTGCGGACGCAGGATTTTTTAAAACTCTATTATTCTTCGCCAAACATTTGTTATTGAATTTAATATTTCTCTTGGGCTTATTAAATCTCCATCAACTTTATTAACTAATTCCAGATGTTTCCCAAACTTATTGATTCTTGAAATCTCTAAAGCCATTTGACCTAAATTCATTTCAGCAATAATTATAGCCTGCGACTTTTTCAAAATATTTTTCATTTTTGAAACAGGAAATGGCCATATGGAAATTGGTTTAAATAAACCAACTGGAATTCTATCTTCTCTTGCCATTTTTACAGCTTTCATAGCACTTCTTGCTACAGTACCGTAAGCTACTACTATTATTTCAGCATCATCCGTCATATATTCATCATATATAGCAATTTCTTCTGCATATAACCTTATTTTTGAATCAAGATGTTTAATAACTTTATCCGCAATATGGCTTGAACCAACAGGGAATCCTGTCTCATCATGTACCAAACCCGATACATGAAATCTTGCTTTACCCATCTCAATTAAAGGATTTACAGGATAATTTTCATCCTGAAAACCAAATGGATGGAATAAATCTTCTTCTTCAATCTCAGATTCTGAAAGTCTCTGGATAATCTCTGGATTTTCATCTTCATCGCTTAAATAAAAACTTTCTCTCATATGACCTAATGTTTCATCCATAACTAGAACAACTGGAGTTCTATATGTTTCTGCATAATTAAATGCTTTTATTGTACACTTATATGCCTCTTCTACTGTTGAAGGGTATAATGCTATTATTTGCTGATCTCCATGACGCCCCCATCTTATTTGCATAATATCACTTTGTGAAGGTTTTGTGGGTAATCCAGTACTTGGTCCTCCTCTCATTACATCAACAAATACGCATGGAGTTTCTGTCATTGTTGCATATCCAAGCGCTTCCTGCATTAAACTAAATCCTGGGCCACTGGTAGCAGTCATAGATTTTATACCTGCTAATGATGCGCCTATTATTGCCGCAGCACTTGCAATTTCATCTTCCATCTGAATAAATTTTCCGCCAACCTTTGGCAACTCTCTTGCCATAGTTTCTGCTACTTCAGTTGATGGGGTAATTGGATATCCGGCAAAAAACCTACATCCAGCTTTAATCGCAGCTTTTGCAACAGCTTCATTTCCTTGCATAAAAACAATTTTACCCATTGTTCTCAACCACCTTTACATTCTCAACCACGTTTATTGCAATATCAGGACATAATCTTTCACACATTAAACATCCTATACACTTTTCTGCATCAGAAACTATCGGTTTACCTAATTCGGCAGAGCCTAAAGCTTTTGTTGGACATACAGAGTAACATATACCACAGTTTTTACAGAAATAGTAATTAATCTCTATTTTGTAACTTTTTTTAGCCATATATTCGCCACCTCATTATGAAAGTATTGACAGGAATACACCAGCTGCAACAGCAGAACCAATAACTCCCGCTACATTTGGCCCCATAGCATGCATTAATATAAAGTTGCTTGGATCTTCACTTTGAGCAACTGTTTGTGCAACCCTTGCTGAATCCGGCACGGCAGATACACCAGCTGCACCAATTAAAGGATTTATTTTATTTTTTGAAAATACATTCATTAATTTTGCAAATAAAATCCCTGATGTCATTGCAATAATAAACGCAACAGCTCCTAATAAGAAAATCTTTAAACTTGTAGGTTTTAAGAACAAATCTGCCCTTGCAGTGCTACCAACTGACAGCATTAATAAAATGGTTACTGAATCAAGAATAAATCTCGATGCTGCTTCTGCCAATCTTTTTGTTACACCTGATTCTTTTAATAAATTCCCAAGCATTAATAACCCCACTAATGATAAAGCTTTTGGAACAAGCAATGCTACAACTATGGTTGTTGCTATAGGAAATATTATTTTTTCTTTTCTGCTAACATGTCTCATTTTTTTCATTCTTATCTTTCTTTCATCTTTTGAGGTTAGTAATTTAGAAACTGGAGGTTGTAAAATAGGAATTAACGCTATATACGAATAAGCAGCTATGGCTATAACTGCCAGTAATTCAGGAGAAAATCTTGATGCCAGATAAATTGATGTCGGACCATCTGCACCACCAATAATAGCTATCGATGCTGCGCTTTTTATGCCAAAACCCATTAAATTTGCCACAACAAATGTGCCAAAAATACCTACCTGGGCTGCTGCACCTAAAAAGATTAATCTCGGATCGGCTATTAAATATGAAAAATCAGTCAATGCTCCTATTCCTAAAAATATTAACGGAGGATATATACCCAAAAACATTCCACGTTGAATATACCACAATAATCCGCCTACCTGATTCGAGGTTGGAGGGTTTAATAAACCCGTAACTTCCGGTGGTATATTTGCAAGTATTATTCCAAATCCTATTGGAATTAAAAGTAAAGGTTCAGCGTGTTTTACTATTGCTATATAAATCAAGATAGAACCTATAAAAAGCATAAGAATATGTTGCCATGTAAAGTATGCAAATCCGCTATTTGTAAAAAAAGCCAAAAAATTTGAAAAATCCATATTTTATCCTCCTTGCAAGTTATTTCACAGTAATTATAAAACTTTCTTAAAAATAATTCAAGCAACATTTTAACTAATTATATTAAAGTAAAGTAAAAAAAGCAAGGCTTTACCGCCTTACTTTATATCTAATCGCAGGTAGTCAATATTTTTTAAATTTAAAGAAAAAATAATAATCCTTCTTCATCAGTTTTATATTCAACATTATATGGAATAACCACAGTTTTAAAGCCATTTAAAGATACATATACACCAAATCCTTTTATTTTGGCATTTTTATTTTTTATTCTTTTTATATTAAAATACTGTGTTTTAAATTCGTTAAAATTGTTTGCAATAATATAAGGACTATCTTTTAATACGCGCAATCCTTTTTCAACATGAATCTCCCTGGGGCGTCCCCAATCATATAATCTATATGTTAAACTCGATGTTTGTTGTATTTCCAACATCATAGAATTAGGTCCAAGGGTGTGAACAACTCCGGCTGGTATAAATAACAAATCTTTTTTATTTAAAATCTTTGGTTTGAATATTCCATCCCAATTTTGTTCTAATATAGCTTTTTTATTTTCTTCAATATCATTAGAAATGAAAACTTCATTTTTTTCGTTTAAGAAATACCATGCTTCTGTTTTTCCCCATGGTTCATTCTCTATTTCTTTTGCAAATTTGTCATCAGGATGAACCTGAATAGAAAGCCATTGTGTTGCAGATATTAATTTTAAAAGTAAAGGAAATCTTTCAAAATCAAGTCCTATCAATTCTTTTATCAATTTTGATGGCGTTCCATAATTTTTACCGCTATCAATACCTATAAGCGATGTTTCATAATTTTCAACACCTGAAAATAACCACACTTCCCCTATTTTACCCATATTTTTTTTGTTGAAAAGGTCATTTAATCTTCTGTTTCCCCATATTTTTTCTACAAATATGGGTTTTGATATCAAAACTTCATTCATTTTCACACCTCACTTTTATTATAAATTGAGAATATATTTTTCTATAATGATTTTTCATTTTTCTATTTTCCAGTAGATTCATAATGTCTGTTAAATATCAATTGAAATCTAAATAGTATTAGTCAAAAAAATCTAAGATATTTACTAATTTTCTCCTATCTGCACCATTTTCATAATACCAATAAGCTAATGATAATGGCATTTTTTTTAAAGAATATTTGTCTGCAAATTTATTCAAAAATTCCGGCAATTCTATTCTGACATTCCATTTAATATCGTATCTTGAATAATTTCTAATAAACACATCAAGAATTTCTTTTTCCTTTTTACTTAATTTAAAGTATTTGAACACAAATTCTTCAAAACGTGATTTTTTCATCCTTTCAAAAAAATGCTTTGCCAAAATTTTCCTTGAATTTATATATTCATTACCGTATAACATTTCTATTATAAACCATTTTTTATGAAAATCGTTTTCAAAAAATATATTTTCTTTATTATTAAAATCAATTTTTTTTACACATGAAATATATGTAATAAAAAATAGTCTTTTTTGTTGTTCAGGTGGCATTGATTTTAATTTGCTGAAACTTTCTCTATATAATCCTTCTATATATAATTTGCCGTATTCGTTTATAATAGCTTTGGGCGAATATATATCAGGAATAATGTTTAATCCTGAAATTAGTTTTTTAATAGTATCTCCTTTTATTTCTTTAACCTTCCCATTTAATATCGATGATAAACTTTTTCTTGAAATTCCTGTTTTTTTAGAGACTTCAGAAATATTTGACACATATTTTTTTAAATATATCCTTAAATTTTTGGTATTTTTATAAATGGACCTATCCTCTATAACGAATTTATTTAAATAATTAAACATATTTGCATAATTCTCTTTCGAATTTCTTTTTCCCTTTTCTGGTAATCTATTCCAATAGAAACTAATTATGTTTGAATATAAATACAATGTATCTATATTTTCTTTATTTATTTCAAAAAATGTGTCGAAGATTCCGAAATGCTTTTCATTATCTTCAAAATAATATCCTGCATAATACATCAATTCTTTTGAAAGTGATATTGATTTTTTTAAATCAAAATCTTTTAAATACCATGACCAGTCATTTAATGAATTAATTATACCAACCCTATGAGGAATTAATTTTGATAATTCAAATGTTTTTTTTAAAAATTTCCAGGCAGTTTTAAATTTTTTTTCTTTTATATTTCTTCTCGCTTTTCCCAGATTAATAAAAGCTTCTGTTGAAGGATCCATTTCATATAATTTACCCCATAAACGAGTATTTTTATTCCAGTTCATAATATTTTCTATATTTATCAAGATAGATGAAACGATTTTTCTTGCTTTTTTGGGGATTTTTGAATAATTTTCCCTTAAAAATATATATAATTTTCTGGACTCTGTATAATCGCGTATTAAAAAAAGATAAGATAATTTTTTTGCCAGTAATATATAGTACAATGTTTTCGAATTTTTATGCTTTAACCCCTTTTCAATTTCTTCTAACGCTTTATATCTACTTCCTAACCAATCGTATTCTAAACTTTTAAATAAATGTTTCCATCCATCGTGTTTTGTTTTTATTATCATAAAGTTTAGAAATGGTTTTGCAAACGAACCATAATTTGATAAAATATTAAAAATCTCCTGATTTTTTCTTCTCACCGTTTAACCTCACTTTTTTACTATTATATAATATTTAATAACATATGGGAAGTTATAATGTCAAAAATATTAATGTTACAATATAGCATATATTTTTTATATGTAAATCGGGTAGTAATCAAACTTCTGAATATAGCATAATTTGACAGTCATATGATATAGTGTATAATATAGTTGAAAATAAAAAATAAGGAGTGTGAAACTATGAAAAAAATTACAAAAATAATCATTATTTTAACTTTCTTATTTGTTATATTATTCTCTTCTATTACATTTGCTGATCCTTTAGACGGAACAGATCCTTTAAACATTACACAAAGTTCAACATCTTTTACACTAAATAGTACTATCAATCAATAAGGGGATTTTCTCCCCTTTTTTATAAAGTTTTATAAAGGTTGGTGAATTAATGAAAAAGTTCATGCTCTGGGTTTTACTAATATTTTCAAGCGTAATGATATTTGGAAATAATATTTCTAATAACGGCATTGTATTTCATAGTGCTGTGTTTTTTGTTATTATAGCATTTATTATTATAACATCAATTATCATTCTTATTATAGACAGAAAGATATTGCAGAAAAAATATGATAATAAAACTAAAGAATTAAAAAAACTGAATATGGAACTAGAAGAAACTAACAAAGAGTTAGAGGCATCATATAAAAAAATAGAAAAATTAAATAATTCTGTAATAAAAACATTAGAATTATCTTCTTTTTTTGCAGCTCCAAAATTAATGGAAAAGGATTTTGAAAAAAAGGTTTTAGAGCTGGCTCTTGAAATAATTGAACCGGCAAAATATGGCTCAATTTTTTTATTTGATGATAATAATGCGAAAATGGTATTTGCAAAGGGTTATAATTATGAAAAAATTAATGCTCTTAAATTAAAAAAAGATGATTTAATAATTCCAGAAAATGCAACAATAATAAAAGACATTCATGAAAGCAATAAAAAACAGATGTCAAAACGAAAATACAAAGAGTTTAAAAAATTGGGAGGAGATTTAAAAGAAACGCTTATTACACCAATAATGTTTAATAATGAGATTTTTGGCCTTATTACACTTGACATTTTAAAAAATGATCATATAAATACATTTGAAAATTATCATACAAAAATAATGAATTATTTTGGTAAGACATTTGCCGGTTTTTTAAAGATGCTAAACTTTATAAAACAAGAAGGAAAATTCCATAAAGATATAGCTTTAACGCTTGTAAAAGCCCTGGAATATTATGATGATTACACCAGAGGTCATTCAGAAAGGGTAGCAACATGGGCTTCATTAATTGCTGAAAAAATGAATATTGACAAACAAAGAATAGAGAGAATATATTGGGCTGGTATTCTACACGATATTGGTAAAATTTTTGTTCCTCAGTCTATATTAAATAAAGCCAATAAATTAACATCAGAAGAATATGAAAAAATAAAACTTCACCCTATAAAAGGTGAAGAATTAATACGCAAAGTCGAAGATATGAAAGATATATCTAAAATAATAAGACATCATCATGAAAGATGGGATGGAAAAGGATATCCAGATAATCTTTCAGGAGAAAATATTCCGCTGGAATCAAGAATTTTAACAGTTGTTGATAGTTTTGATGCAATGATTAGTGAAAGACCATATAAAAAACCTTTAACAAAAGAACAGGCAATAGATGAATTAAAAAGATTAGCTGGTAGTCAATTTGATGAAAAGGTTGTTATTTCATTTATTGAAATTCTTAAAAACGAGAAAAAATAGTATTATATATTCTTTTTATATAAGCTCATAAATATTTTATCGTTCAGAATGGGTTTAAACAGAAATTTTAATAATATTAAAGAAATAAAATAAAATAATGCACTAATTAAAAATAGATATGTATATCCATTTGTAAAAGATGTTATATATCCAAATATTAAAGCTGCAAGAGAACGAGATATAAAATTTAAAAAATTTCTGAAACTGCTTATTGTTGTTATCTTATTTTGAGGTATATAACTCATAATAATTGTTGTAGATACGGGATTAGTCATATTCATAAACGAAAATCTCAAAGCATACAATACAGTAAATAAATATGGGTCTCGTATATAGGCAAAGGATATTATTAAAGGTATAACAAGTATATTTAAGAAAAGTGTAAATTGATATGCTCCAAACTTTTTTGAAAGTTTGGATGAAAATATAGAACCCAACGAAGCTCCAAGTTGCGCAAAAGCAAGGGCCACGCCTATAATAGTTGGTTGCATATTAAACAAATCTTTGAATATGACATTTCCAAAATTAACAAATAATCCTGCACCAAAACCTATTAAAAATGTTCTTATTAAATGTATTTTTACAATATGACTCTGCAATTCATCAAAATCTTTTAGACTGAAGATTTCTTTTATAGAAACTTCCGAATGGTGTTTTTTGTCTTCATGTACCAGTAGTAAGAAAAAATTGGAAAATAAATGTGTAATTCCTGTAATCAATAGCGCCGCACTAAAGCCAAAGACTTCTCCAATTGACCCACCTATTAAGTTACCTATTAAACCACTTCCCATGAATAATCCAAAATTGTATCCAAAATATTTCCCTCTATTTTCATGTGTTGTAATATCCACAATTAATGAATTAAGCAAAATCATCCTTGAAGTTAACACTCCACCATTAATTAAAGCTGTATATATTAACATTGTTTCTGAGGGTATTGAAATTCTTAAAAATGTAATGGCAGCAAATGTTACCGATGAAAATATTAACATTATTTTTTTTTCAAATTTATCCCCCATTATTCCAATTAATAATCCTAAAAAAGCGGAACCTATCATTTCAAGTGATGTTATATGACTTATAAACGTATTATTAAAACCTAAATCCCTTAAAAACAAGTTAAAGACTATTCTATATATAGATTGTGCAAGACTGCTTAAAAATGTGTAATATAATAATTTTCTCATCTAATCACTCCAATTGTTAGTTTTACAAACTATATTATACATCAAAAAAAGGTTCGTTATGTTAATAAAAGTTAAAAATATTATATTTAAATGATATAATATATTGATTATTAGAAAATCTACAATGTCTAAAAAGTCTCAAATGAAACGAAGACTCGAAGATTGCCCTTAAAATTATGAATGAAAGCCGTCAAAATTACATGGATGTAATTTTGAGCGAAACAATACACGATGTATTGTTTGAGCGACGGCTGAGAATGAATAATTTTAAGGATAAGCAATCGAGCTGTCTGAGTGAATTTGACTTTTTAGACAGTCTTGAAAATCTAAAGGAGGAAAATATGAAAATTGGTAATTTCACTTTAAAGAAAAAAGATGATATTTATTATTTTACTATTCCCATATTTGAGAATTATGGGAATTTATTTCATATATTTACTACAAGAAAAACAGGATATAATGATAAAGAATTAGACCTGGGAGTTAATACACAAACAGCTTTAAATGATGTTTATATGAATTATTTAAAATTATGCGAAACTTTTAATATAAAACAAGATAGTATAATACTTTCTGATCAGGTACATAAAGATAATATTTTAATTATAGATGAATCATTCAAATCAAATAATTTTCTTTTTAAAAGGAAGGTTAAAAATGCGGATGGTTTAATTACAAACAAGAAGAATCTATTTTTAGTGACATTATATGCAGATTGTACACCTATTTATTTCTTTGATCCAGTAAAGGAGGTTATTGCTCTGGCACATTCAGGCTGGAAAGGAACGGTTAAAAAAATTGGTGAAAAAACTGTATTAAAAATGATTAAAGAATTTGGTTGTAACCCAAAGGATATTTTAGTTGCACTGGGACCATCTATAGGACCGGAAAGTTTTGAGGTCAAAGAAGATGTGAAAAATTTTTTTGAAAAAATTTTTAATGAAAAAAATTTTAGTTTTTCAAATGAGATTATAAAACCAGGTAAAAATGAAAAATATTTAATAGATATATGGAAGACAATAGAATATACGCTTATTAATACCGGTATAAGGAAAGAACATATCTTAAATTCAAATATTGATACATATAAAAATACAGATTTGTTGTTTTCATATAGAAAAGAAAAAAATACAGGAAGAATGGCTGCAATCATGGCAATTATTGACAATTAATCTATTATATGTTATAATAGTTAGCAAAGCGAATTTTAGGAGGAGATTATGTCACAGAAAGTTTTAAAAAATACTAAAGTAGATATTTTTAATAATTCCATTATCATGTCGCTATTTTTGCTAAGCTGGCCTATAATAATTTCGAATTTGATGCAAACTATGTATAATATAGTGGATGCATATTTTTTAGGGAAATTGGGTAAGATTGAATTTTCAGCCACTACAGTAACGTGGCCGGTTATTTTTGTTTTTATTTCATTTACAATAGGTTTTTCAAATGCTACAGTTTCTCTTGTATCTCAATATACTGGTGCGAATAATAAAAAAATGTCACAAAAAACTGCTGGACAGGCTTATATTATTGCTATAATTTTAGGAATAACCCTGGCGTTTATAGGTGTTTTAGTATCTAATCCGGTAATTAACCTTATCACGGGAGAAAACAGCAAGGAGGTAGCTCCTTATGCAATTAAATATTTTAATATTATAATGATTGGTATGCCATTTGCTTTTTTATTTAATATTTCTGGAGCTATTTTAAGAGGATGGGGAGATTCGAAATTTTCCATGCATATGATGTTTTATTCCACTGTCATAAATATACTTCTTGATCCTCTGTTAATTTTTGGCTTTGGACCTTTTCCAGCATTAGGGGTAGCTGGCGCTGCATGGGCAACTACAACTGCAAGAATATTTACAGGATTAATATCTTCATATCTTGTTTTTAAGGGCGAAAGAGGATTTAAGGTTAATTTATCAGATTTGAAATTCGATTCATATATAGTAAAAAAGATTCTTTCAATTGGGTTTCCGGGATCTATGAGTTATACTTTTACATCTTTTGGGTTTGTTGTGATAATGAAATTTGTATCAAGTTTTGGCCCTGCTGTTGTTAGTGCATACGGAATCGGAAATAGAATAATTAATCTTATTACAATGATATCTTTTGGTATTGGTGCTGCGGTAACAACAATGATTGGACAGTTTTTAGGTGCAAATGATATAAAAAACGCCATAAAAACTGTTAAAATTGCTTTTATAACTAATTTTACAATCATAGCCTTTTTAAGCACATTGACTTTTTTCTTCGGTGCGCATCTAACACGTTTTTTTATTAATGAACCAGAAGTAATAGAAATAGGAAAAATTTTCTTTAAGTATGTGTCTTTTTCATTGCCATTTTTCTCATCTATGAGTGTATTTGTAAATACTCTGGTAGGTGCTGGAAGAACTGGACAGTCTATGATTATAAATGTTACAAGATTATGGGGTATAAGAATACCTTTAATCGCTATTATGGCTAATACATGGGGATTTTTAGGTATTTTTTATGCAATGATTATAAGCAATATCCTTGCTATGATTATAGCCTGGCTTTTTGTTCATTTTGGAAATTGGAAAAAAGCTATTATATAATAAATTAGACAATCTAATATAATAAACTTCAATTATTTTCATCTCTAATAATTGCCAAAAAAACTTCTACAATTTCTGGAGAAAATTGTTTTCCAGAATTTTTTTCTATTTCTTCGATAGATTTTTCTTTATCCATTGCTTTTCTATATGCTCTGCTTGATGTCATAGCATCCCATGCATCAGCTACTCCTATTATTTGTGAAATCAAAGGAATTTCTTTTCCTTTTAACCCATCAGGATAGCCTTTACCATCCCATCTTTCGTGATGATGTCTGACTCCAATTGCAATTTCTTTTAATCCTTCTGAATTAATCAAAGCATTATATGCATAAACTGGATGCATTTTTATTTGATTGTATTCCTCTTCTGTTAACCCACCATTTTTATTCAGAATATTATTGGGTATAAGTATTTTTCCAATATCATGCAGTAATGCAGACCAAAATATTTTCCTTTGTAATTCCTCGCTCAAATTCAACTTTTGAGCTATTTTCCTGGAACATTCTGCTACCATTTTAGAATGGTTTTTTGTATATTCGTCATGTTGTTCAAGAAAAGATATTAATGATTTGATAATATCTTCTCTAAATTTTTCTTCTAACTTTGCTTCTTCTTTTATTTTTAAGAATGCATATGCCAGGGTTTTAAAAGATTCTAATGTTTCATTGGTTATTTCGAGATTGTTTAGTGATTCAGCAAATTTGAAAAACGCAGAATATTTTATTGTATTATCCATTGATAAAATAATATGTCTGTCTTTTAAATTTTCTCTTAAAGCTTTCTTTCCAAATCTTTTTAAAAATATCTTCTTTGAGTTTTCATATTTGATTAATTCAGCATATTCAATTCCTTCTAAAATAAAAGTAACCGCATCAAACAATTCAATTAAATAAAGATCTTCTGATAGATATTTTTCTTTTTCTATGTTTGATATTGTTTTAATAAGTATTTTCAATGAATTTTGTAATTTTTCATTATGAATATATAATGTTTCTAATTCTTCATTTTGCGAGGTTATTTCTTCATTAAATGATTCTAATTCTTCATTCTTTTTCCTTAATTCCATATTCAGTTTTCTTAACTGTTTTGTTCTTTTTTCAACTAATTTTACCAAAACATAATGGTTAATAATTAAGGTTATAATAAGAAAAAAAGAAATGAAAACAAATAACTTAACCCATTTAGGTATAATTTTTTCTTTTTGAACATAAAGGTATTTATTTAATATTTCATAATATATTGAATTATAATCATATTTCAATAAACGTATATTTTCGTCTAATATTTTTATTATCTTATTTTTTTCTGGATAATTTTTATTAAAAGCAATGTATATTTTTAATGGAGAAAAAACTATATCTGTTGGTATTAAATTATATTCATCTGAATTAGCCAAACCAAATGTCCTGTTAACAACAGCTGCATCAATTTTATTTTTTGATAAAGCTTTAAATATATCTTCATATGAATCAAATTCATAAAAACGCACTTTAATATCGAAATTTTCCAATATTTTTTTTATCCCTTTATATTCATCTGTATAATATATATCGTCTTTTAAAACACCTATTCTTTTATTTTCAAGGTCAAAGATATTAACTATATTTGATTTATGATTTATATACACAACAGCCCAGTCTGATAAAATAAACTCTTTATTAAAATCAAAATTTTCCGCCCGCTCTTTTGAATATCCCAAACATGCAAGAGCATCTATTTCTCCACTTTCCAATTTTTTTATCAAATCTGGAAATGTATCAAAAATATAATCTGGTTTAATATTTTCTTTTTCGAAAATATAATTTAAAAGTTCAGGAAAAATTCCGTTTTTTTCGTCTATTATTTTAGGTGGATTATAATATAAACCTATTTTTATTGGAAAAACGATTACTGCAAATAATATAACAATAATTGTTGTAATTCTTTTCAAAATTCCACCACCAATCATTTTGTCTAAGAAAATAGGCTGTCTAAAAAGTCTCAAATGAAACGAAGGCTCGAAGATTGCCCTTAACACACCTACGGTGGGTTATTGGATTAAAAAATTGGATTTTAATAAAAAAACTTTTGAGCTATCGCTCTCTTACAGTGGGTAATTGGAAAAAATAATTTTTATTATATAATTATAAATCCTTTTCCCTTAGATTTTTTATACCTAAAAAATCTAAGCGTAAATGTAAGCCGTCAAAAAAACAGGACGTTTTTTTGAGTGAAGCTTTTTCATGGATGAAAAATCTGAGCGACGGCTGAGAATGAATAATTTTAAGGATAAGCAATCAAGCTGCCTGAGTGAATTTGACTTTTTGGACACCGTATAAGAAAATTTAATTTATAAATGTTATACAATTCAATCCTTTAATTTAAATTGATTTACAATATTTTTTAATCTCTTAGCAAGATCTAACATACTGTTGACTTCAGCAGTAACGTTCTCTACATTTGCAGTTTGTTCTTCAGTTGATGCGTTTATTTCCTGAATAAATTCATTTATACTCATAGTATTCTGAGATAATTCGGTCATAGCAGTAGCTATTTCATCAACAGCAGCTGTTTGTTCTTCAACACTTGCAGCAATACTTTCCAATCTTGCTGTAATATCTTTTATTGCTTTTAATATTTTCTCGAGGTTTTCCCCAGCTTCAGATGAAAGCATAGAGCCCTCTTTTACTTTTTCGTTAATTATATTAGAAACATTTATAGCTTCATTTGAAACTGTTTGTATACCCTCAACTACTTCTCTGATTTCATCTGCAGCTTTTCTGCTTTCTTCAGCTAAAACCCTAATTTCATCAGCAACAACAGCAAAACCTTTTCCCGCCTCTCCTGCTCTTGCTGCTTCTATTGCAGCATTTAAAGCCAGTAAATTGGTTTGTTCTGCTATATTTGCAACTGTATCAACAAAATCACTTATTTTAATAGAACTTTCATTAAAGCTTTTTACAACTTTTTCTATATCAATGGTTATTTCTTTAATTTCTTTCATTTTATCAATAGATTTTTTTACTGTATGTCCAGCTTTCTCAGCATCCTCTGTTGAAAGATGTCCGAATTCAGCAGCTTCTGTTGCGTTATCTGCAATTAACTTTGTTGCAGATGAAATTTCTTGAACAGAGGCTGTTGTTTGCTGGACGGCTGCTGTTATATTTTCTACTTCGGAAGATATGGAATTAACAGAATCCGAAACTTTTTCAAGGGATACGGCAGATTCATTCATAGCCTGTGTGATTTCTTCCATAGATGTTGTTAATGTCAAACTTTCTTCCTTTATTTTCGCCATATCATTTATCAGTTGTAAATGCATGTTTTTAAATACTTGTATCAATCTCCCAAATTCATCTTTAGTTTTTATTTCTGGAATATTTACGGAATAATCTTTTTCAGATAAATGTTTAGCATAATTCATTAAGATATTTAATGTTTTTAAAATAACTTTTATAATTATTATAGATATAATAATGCTGAATATAAGAGAAGCTATTATTATTATAACACCAAAATTTCGCGATTTATTTATTAAATCAAGGTTTTCTTTCATTATTTTTTCTTCACTATCTTCAATAGCCTTTTGAAGTTCATTAAATGACTGTATAGCTTTTGAACCTATAGTTCTAAAATTATCTGCATCATTTTTTATAGCATCTATAGATTTATAATTTTTTAATAAATTTAAGTAATTTGAAATATCATCAATAGCTTTTAATTTCAAAGACCTTAAATCTTCATCTAAATTTAATTTTAAAATATTATCTATTACTTCCTGCATTTTATTTTCAGCTGATATTTTTAAACTTTCATCATTAAAGGCCAAATATTCTGCTACATTTTTTCTGGCTTCCATAAATTTTGTTGAATAAAACCCTATATTTTTCATATTAAATATATACTTTTCATCTAATAACTTTTCATTGTTGTAAATGTTTAAAAAAGCATTGTTAGATATAATAAATAAAACAAATTGTAATAGTAACAATAATAAAACCAAACTCCATATTTTCCATTTTATACTCATTTTAACACCTCCCACTTTTATATATCTTCTTTATTTTATCATATAGCACTTATTTTTTAAATATGCTAAAAAGAAAAGTTAAGAAACTTAAATATTTTTTGAATATATAAAAAAGGTGAGTTTTAAAACTCACCTTTTTCTTTTAACCTGCTTACTATTTCGCGTATCTCATTTATTCTATTATCTTTTACAACTAAAATCCCATTTTTTGTATCTATTACTATGATATTGTCAAGACCTATAATACCAACATTTTTTTCAGATTTTACAAATACATTTTTACTGTCTATGAGATATACATTATCTTTTTCATCAGAAAATCCTTCCATATCCCTTACTGATACCCAATTTCCTACGTCTGACCATTCGTATTCAGCTTTTACTGTATATACTATACTTGATTTTTCCATTAATGCATAATCTATACTAATTTTCCTTAAATCTGGGTATACTTGATTCAATTGGTCTATATTAAAAGGATTTAATTTTATTAATGAGTTATATATATCTTCATTGTATTTCTTCATTTCCTCTAAAAATATTGATTTTTTCCAAAAAAACATACCGCTATTCCAATAATAATTCCCATCTTTTAAATATTTTAATGCTGTTTCTAAATCTGGTTTTTCCTTAAAACTGGAAACTTTTAATATTTTTTTTTCTATTTCTTTTTCAACCTCTATATATCCATAACCAGTTTCTGGCCTTGTAGGGGATATCCCCATTGTAATTAATCCATTATATTTCTCAGCAGCATATACACCCTTTTCTACAGTTTCCCAAAACCTTTCTTTATCTGGTATATAATGGTCTGCTGGTAGTATAAATACAACTTCATTATCATCCGCAACCAATGTTCCAAGAAAACAAGCCGGAGCAGTATTTCTCGCAACGGGTTCCAGCAATATATTTTTTTCATCTAATTCAGGCAATTCTTTTAATGTTTCATTTTTATATTTTTCAGCAGTAACTATGTATATATCTTCTGAATGCAATCTGTAATTTAATCGTTCAAAGGTCTCTCGAATTAATGATTTGTTGGAAAAAATTTTTAAAAATTGTTTTGGTTTTTTTGATGTGCTCAATGGCCAGAACCTTTCTCCTGAACCACCGGCTAATATTATCGCTTTCACTTCGCACCTCCACTAATTATAATTCCTCTGTTTAGAATTTTTCCTCTTTCGTCCACCCATGTTGGTGATATAGTTCCATCCAGATAATTTTTTATGTAAGTATTTTTTAAATATATATTATTGCTTCCAGCAATATATATATCCATTTTATTATTTTTAAATGTAGAATTTTCTATTGTAAATTTTTCTATATTTATCTTTTTATTACTGTTTGGATTGAAAACTTTGACAGCCACTTCATTATTTAAAAAACTTGAAAGATATATATTAAAAGGCGTTTCAAATATATCCAGAGAAATATTATTGTTTATAAATCTAGATTTTTCTATTTTCAATTTTTCATCTTTAAGTGATTTAATAGTTTTATTATTATTTCTAAATGTAGATGAAATTATATATATATTGCTGAAATTACTCTTGATTGAGTTGATGCTGTTTAAAAAATCCGAACTTTTAATTTTTAAATTGGAGCTATATAAATCAATATCAAGTTTTGAATCCGCAATAGAGAGATTGTATAGATATATATCTGAATCATAAAAACTAAAAGCAGTTGCATTGTCAAAAAACAAGGAATTTTTTATTTCAACAGAACTTTTAATAAGATTAACACCTATATTATTATCGTATAATAATATATTATACGCTGTACCAGTTGCATCTTTTCCATAAATGCCCGTTTTACAATTTTTTATAATAAGGTTATATAAATCAAACTTTTTATTTATAGTGATGCCAGTATAAGCATTGTATATTTCTGTATTTTTTAATATTCCAGAATTTAATTCAATACCTTTAAAACTCTCTTTAATAGGTTTTATTATTAATTTGGAACTTTTATCATTAAAAACTATTCCATTTACTACGATTTTTTTATCTGGAAACATTAATATTTCTACTCTTCCTTTTATTTTTATGTTTTTAAAATTTTGATCTTCAGAGACAATATATGGAGCATCTTCTTCCTTTAAAATATCTGGAAGTTTTTTATATATCTTTTTTTTGTATAAAAAATTATCTTTTAATTTTAATTTAATTTTTTTTGTTTTTAAATTTTTAAATTCTCTCCATAAAGTTAAAGTACCTTCGCTGGTTAATTTTTCAAGTGGAATTTCTAAATTGAAAAAGTTTCCAGAAAAATTGCCTGTTTTGGAATAATCTTCAAGTTCAATTGAATAATAATTATATTTATAATCATTTAAAAGCTCAATATAAAATGTTCCTATTTTTATATTCTCAAACTTCTTTATTTGTAATTCTGGTGGTTTTGTGATTTTTGTATATATTGTTTTTTTAAAAGTATTATCAATATACAAGATGAATTTATACTCTTTTCCTGGAGATAAATTTGAAAATGTAAAGTCATTTAATTTTTTTATGTCTATTCTAGTGATTAAATTATTTTCTTCATCAAGAATCTTTAATTCACAGTATTCAGAAATATTATTTTTTTTAAATTTAAAAGAAATCAAGTTGTTCTGAACATTTATTCTATATTCCGGAAACGGATTTAAATTAATAATAAAAGGTTTTGTCCTATTGCTTAATTCGTCATATGCCAGTAAAGTTGCATCTTTCCCAGTTGATTTAAATTCAAATTCGTCGCTTTCAAATGTATATGTATTTTCTTTTGTGATTAATTCAAATTTTGCCCTTTCATCAGAGATAATACTGATTTTATATTTACCATTGTATTTTAATGTTACTTTTTCTATTTTTGGTGGAGTTGTATCAAGTGTAATTGTTTTATACCACGTTATATTTTTATTTATCTTAATTATTAATGCGTTTTTACCTTCCACAAAGTTTTCTTTTGAATATTTTTTACCGTTTAGGGTTATTTCGTCGTAATTCAGATTCAATTCTTTTTTACTAATTTCATCCGGTATTTCTGGTAAAGCTGGTTTTATAATTTTATATTTTTTTCCTCTATACCCTGAAGGATAAATTGGAATAATTTCATATTTTACTACGTCATATGTGAATTTGTCTTTATAACTATTATTTTTTATAGTTTCAATAAATTCACCATTTTTATAAATGTCATATTTAATAGGATTTATCATCTTATTATTTAATTCAAATGATAGATTTATATAATTATCTATCTTTATATTATAATCTATAATTTCAGATAGAGGAGCCTTTATGTCAAATATTTTTTCATATATCTTTTTGTTTTGAATATAGCCTTTTACTTTTAAGGAAGTGTTTACATATGGAGATATAAAGATATTATATGTTGATAATGTTGTTTGGTATTCTCTATCATTGTATGAAATTTTCCAATAATCCAGAATATAGTTTTTTGAATTAAGATAAAGTAATATTTTATTATAGTCTTTTCTTTCATAAGAGACATTTATAATAGGTTCTTTTAAAACTATGTTATAATACTGCTTTGAAAAAGAAAAATAAGGTACTTTAATTTCTTTTTTTAATATATTTTTACTTAAGTTAATTTCAATTTTGTGCTTTCCTGGAAACATCCATATATCTTTCGATATATCATATGTTTTATTATCGATTTTTATTGTGTAAGTCATATTTTCAAATGGTGTATTTAAGTTTAAAACCACTTTTATTGGTTTAAATATTAAAACCAATAATATTAACGGTATAACAATAAAGAATATGTATTTTTTTTTCATATTTACCTCCAGAGAGAGCCACCTTTATTAAATTTCTTCTGCAATAATATATACTATTTCGAGGTATCTGTTTCCATATTTATCAACTTTTAAAGCAACCTGAAACCACAGAAGCATATCTCTTAAATATTCTTGTGTATCATTATATAGCAATTTCTTACCAATTTCTCTTATTTTTCCACTTTTTGTTGTTCCATCCTTATATTTTACATATAAATATGCATTAGGATTGTATTTTAGTGGAGCTACAAATTTTTGCGTGAATAGTCTATATGTTGCAGGTTCAAAGGATACAAGTTTCCCACCATAAAATGTCCAGAAATATATTGCCATATCTTTAGGTTTTTGGTAGAACGTTTCTTCAACTAAATCTATATTTATTTTCATTTCAGGAACAAAACGAGCTTTTTCAGCAGTTTTTAACTCATTTAATTTTTTTGAAATATCTTTCCAGTAATTTACAAATGAATAATTTTCTTCAGAATCTATTTTTTCAAAATTATTATAATAACTCAAAAATTCGTTTAAAGAACTTAAAGTTGCATATTCTCTTTTTGCATTTAGCCTATCTTTTACTTTGAAATAATTTACAGTTGAATTTTGATAGTCTGATTTTATGATTTTCTTTCTATAATTATATTTTACTTCTGTTTTAAAAAGTATTCCTATATTATCTGGTATATCTTCAGCTTTCACTTCTCTGTGCAATTTTATGTATTTTTCCGGAATACCGGGAATTCTCTTTGTAGCAATCTTTTTCATTTCAGATAGTGTTTCAACATCAACAGAATACCATTTTATTTTTATATTATTTCCATCTATTTTAAATTTTTTGGATAAAACTAAATTATTCGGTATTTTTATTTTCCTGTTATAATCGTGTGTTGTGTTTACTATCCAGATTCCATTTTCATCTCTTTTTATTGTACCTGAACTTAAAAATTCGAATTTAGCTGTATTTTCATCTTTTTCATCAAGATATTTATAATTCATAGCAAAGGATTTACCATTATAATAATCTTCTTTTTGCCTTTTTAATGTTTTTGTGTGTGATGTATTTTCTACAATATTTTCAATATAATAATTTGTTTTTACTGTAATTTTAGAATTATCGAGTGTTATCAATTCGCCATCTTTGGTCTTGAATTTTACAACGTCATTGGAAAATTTATATGGTTCTATATATTTTACTATAGAACTGGAAGTTGATTTGATTTCAAACAATATAGGTTCTCCTGTTAAAGTTGTTTTTGGTAAATAAGATATCATATTATTTAAAGTTCTTACAGGAATTAATTCATCTTTATCTATCTGCTTTGGAATATTTCCAAAAATTACACTAATTAAAGAATAAAACTGCGCTCTATTGATCAAACTGTCACCTTTAAATGTGTTATTTTCCTGAAAATAAGGCAGTTTTATAACAGGTATAATCTTACCATCATATTTTATAAAAAAGTATTTTTCAAATACTGAAATATAACCAATATCATCAGGAGAACTTATCCCTGCACCGAGTCTATAATTTAATTCTTCTGCATAGGTAACCATGTTTTTCGTATTTGTCATTGGAATATAATAGCCAAAATTCCAGTTGTTTTCCAAAGCATATAGTGTAAATATTTTTAAAATATATTTTATTGCATCAGATTTATCTATTTTTTTTAATGGAATAAAAGAATCAAAAAGAGGTACTCCAAGTTTGTTTTTAAAGTATTCATTAATATATTCCATATATCCAAAGTTTCTTGAAAAATCATAACCGTTTTGAATATAAATTTTTTCTAAATCGGATTTTATATCTTCAAATGTTGGTGAAGAAAGTGGATACTTTTTTAATATTTGATTTTCTAATCCCAGAATTCTAGCTGCAGAAACAGCAACTTCTACTGTATATACATTATCCTGTGGATAAAAATTATATGAAAATCTTGAGTCAAATACTGGAAAATTTGTTTCAGAGTCAAGATTTTCATATAAAGCAATATTTATTAGATTCTGCAAATTTGTCGGTAATCCTTTAACTGAATCATCAACATTAAAAAACAATATAGGTTGCTTTGGAGAATTTACTGAAAATACCAATAAAGAAAATAGCAAAAATAGTGAAATCCCAAACTTTTTCACAATAACACCCCCGAGTATAAAATTTTATTTTTGGACATCATATAATAAATAATATTCTCTATAATTTTATCATAGATATCTGTATTTTGATATATTCTTTATTTATATTCGACCTCTTTTAACTAAACTTTAACATTAAAAGGTGCGAAAATAATATATTTCCCCTATTAACTCTTATATTATTCTTCACCTGATAAACAACCTTCTTTCAGTCCATATAATGTGCACACATTATTGATGACACTATAAATATAGTTAATATTAAAGTTTAAATTTTTCTATTTTCAATAATTTATTTTCATCAACTTTATATTCTTTAAATCTATCATTGGAAAGTATATAATAGTCAAATTTTCTGGAGATATATATTATCATTTCATCGGCAGGCGAATTAAAATATACTCTTTTCTTTTCAGCTAATCTTTTTAAAGTTTTCCTATCCTCTTCATTTAGAAAATATTCTATATTATTATCAAAAACTATATGAACCGGGAAAAATACAATTTTTCCAAGAAACATGTTGTCAAGTATTTCTATTAATTGTTGAATTGAATTTTTGTTTTCATGTCTAATTACATTGCTTCCATCAATAACAATACCTTTTACGGAATTTGTATTGAATAATTTATAATGATAATAAGAAAAATTTTTTAATTGTATATTTAAAATATGTTGTTCAAAATCATTAAGACTTTTATAAATATCCATAAGTTTTTTAAAATATGCTTTTTTATCCTCAAGAAAGTCAAGATTCAGGATTTCATCAAGCAGATTTTGAATGAATGGATTTTTTTCATCGAGAGGCACATATGTCATCAAGGCATATAAATCAATATAATCTTTAAAAGGTAATTTTTTAAAGATTACTTTTGGAGAATATAATTCTATACCATATTTTTTTAATTTTTTTTCATAACCTCCCGGCGGAAATTTTTCTGGATACATCAGAAATTTTATTGTTTCAATATCTTCTTCTAATAGATTGTAATATTTTTTCAAATCGTTTATTCTGTTTTCTTTTGGTTTTTCTACTATATGAATCAGTAAAAATTGCAAATCATTTAAATGTTTGTTCAATATTTTCCTTTCAGCATTTTTGCTTAAAAATTTAAGTATGGATAGTAATTTTCTATGTGTTAATTCTCGTGGCTTTAATAACCATTTGTTTATCTTTGATATTTCTCTTCTTGTGTTTTGATTATGAATAGAAAAATCTTTTTCTTCTATTATTTTTAATATCTTACCAAAACTCATATCTATTTGCTCCTTTTGATTTTTTATTGTATAATTAGATTATCAGGATGTTAAAAAATAAGAAATCTATTAAGATTTAAATGATTACAGGTGATTATTTTGAATAAAGAAAAACTAAAAAAGGTATACACAATATTTATTATAATTCTCTCATGCTCATGGGGAGGAATTGTCTTAATATATGGATTTGTTTTATGGTCTATTATATATATTTCAAATTTGTTGTTTAGGAAACTACCTATAGATACAAAATACTCTGGTATTGTGAAAACTTATGTATATAAAAAGATTAAAAATAAAGAATTGAAGCTGGATATATATTATCCAGAAGAGAAAAAAGAAATGTATCCGATAATCTTTTTTGCACATGGTGGAGGATGGGTTTCCGGTTTTAGAAATCAAAAAAACAATGTATCATGGTGTAAATTTTTAGCATCCAGAGGATTTGCCGTTGTTTCTATTGATTATAGGCTTGGTATTTCACATACTATGAATGAAATATTATCTGATTATACAGATGCTCTGAATTATATAAAAAATAACTCAAAGAATTTATATTTAGATAAAAATAATATTCTCTTAATGGGGTTGTCTGCTGGAGGCCATCTTACATTATTATACTACGCATACAATACATTTGTAAAGAATATACAACATGTTGAAGGTATAAAAGGGGTTATTCTGTATTATACTCCTGCTAATTTAAAACATTTATTCGATAAAGAAGTAAAATCTATTTTTGCAAAGGTTGCAACAGTAACTACATTAAAAGGACTTCCAACTCCATCTAAAGAAGGGGAATATTTATATTATTCACCAATTTTCTGGATTAATGAAAATATGAAACCTGTGTTGCTAGTTCATGGAAAAGAGGATAAAACCGTCCCATTTTCATCTTCAATTGAGCTGTTAAAGAAATTAAGAGAAAAAGGTATACAGACTAAAATATTGGTCCATAAAAATGGAGATCACGCCTTTGAATTTGAAAATAATGATATTCAGACTATAAAGATATTAAATGAAACGGTAAAGTTTATAAGGGGATTGATGAAAAATGAAGATTGATTTTTCATATGAAAAGAAAAAAATTGATTATATTTCCGGTTTTATTTTTAAAGGAAAGCACTATAGATGCAATTATATCAGATTCAATACACTTTATAAAAATCCAGCTAAAGGCACAGAAATTGTTGAAATATATAATTTTATGCCAAAAGACAAAACATATGCATCTGCTTTAATTTTACATGGACTCGGTAGTGCAAATGTTAAATATATGTTATGGATGGCAAGAAGACTTGCAAGTGTGGGGATAAATACATCTATTTTAATTTTGCCGGGAAATTATACAAGAGTAGATAAAAATTCTGTCAGTGGAAGAAATTATTTGTGGCCGAATATAAAAATAATGTATCAATTTTGGGAACATGGTGTTGTCGATGCATTATCTACAATTGATTTTTTAAAACAGGAAGGTGTATGGAAAAAAGAAAATATTCTTATAGGATATTGTCTTGGTGGAATGGTTGGAACTATTGTTGAAGCTTTAAATCCTCAATTAAAACATCTTTTACTTATGACAACAGGGGGAAATTTACCGGAGATATTATATAATTCTCCTGCAACAAAATTTGTAAAAAGATTGATAGAAAAGGGTTTTAGAGAAGATTGTGATCTGCATAATCCTGAAAAAATTTTTGAAATTTATAAAAAACAGTTTGGATTTGTAAGAAAAATGTCTTTAAAAGAATTAATTGAATCAGATAATATTCACCCTTTATTTAAGGTTGATCCGCTGTCGTATGCGCACTTAATTGATTCTAAAAAGGTTACGTTTGTTGAAGCAATTTTTGATAAAACACTTTCAAAAAAAAGCAGAAGGATGTTAGCAGGCGAATTTAAAGAGGCAAGATATTATATAATCCCAACGGGACATGTAACGTGGTTGCCCTTTGAATTTTTACTGGCTAAAAATATCATGAACTTGCTAAACATCGATGATTTGAGAATAAAAGCCAGACTTTATGGATTCGATGAAATCGATGAAGTTCTCGATGATGAAATATTAAAAAAATAAAAACAGTGGGGGGACATGATGAATAAAAAGATTAATTGGGGGTATACGAAAAAAATAATTTTTGAAGGAATATTTAGTTTTTTTCTTTTAATTTATTTTCCTTTTGATTTTAACTTTGATTTACACAAACTTTTTGGTGTTTTATTAATAACATTTATATCAGATAATATCAATGTGAAATGGAGAAATGAGAAGCGTCTTGTATCAAATATTCCAGGATTTTTAATTGCATTTTTATTAGGACCACAATATATACTATATTCTGCTGCAATTACTATATTAAGAATAGATAATAAAGTTAGTCTTATACAGAGAATTAGAAAATTCTTTGTATATTTTATAATGTATTATGGTTCGTATATAATTGTTGAAAAGCTTGAATTTAATTTAAACATTTATTTCGAATTATTTTTGTTTGTTACTATTGCTAAAATATTAAATACTATTTTTGTTGATATCAAAAACTTTAAATTGAATATGTTTTTTATAGAATATATATTTTTTATTGCCACATTACCAAGTATATATTTATATTTGATATCCAGAAATCTTTTAGTAAGACATTATTTTTTACTTCAAAATTTGTTATTTTTAGGTATATATTTTTTCATAACCAAATATCTTTATGAAAAAGAAGAAGAACGGGTTAAAAATAAAAGATTAAAAAAATTTAATGAAATTATGCTGGAATTCTCTAATTTATTACATGCATATTCTATTAAAGCGCCAAAAGAAGTCATATTAAGAGAAGTTGCAAAACTTCTTAATGAGAAATTTCAATACAAATATGTACTAATTTCAGAGATCGATTATCAAAACGATGAAATTAAAAGAGTTGTATATGCAGGTTTTTCAAAAGAAGACTTTGAAAAATTAAGAAAAAGAAAAGTAAGAGCGTCAGAAATTATTGAGAATGTATTTAAAAATGAGTATAGATATGGTGAGGTATATTTTATACCTAATTTTGCAGAAAATATAAACGAAAATAACTATTTTATTTTTGAGCAAAATATAACAGCAAATATTTATGATAAAGATTATTTATGGAATGAAAAAGATTTGCTGGCACTTACACTGAGAAATAAGAATGATGAAATAATTGGATATATCTCATGCGACACTCCGGAAGATGGTTTAAGACCAACAACAGAAGATATGCAAACATTATCTGTATTGGCAAAAATAGTATCTATGATACTTATTCATGGAAATTATTTTACTGAAATAAAGAAATTAAGCGAAATAGATCATTTAACCGGGTTATATAATTCATCTAAATTAAGAAAAGATTTAGAAATATATGAAAAAAGAGAAAAATTAATAGCTTTAGCCTTTATAGATTTAGATAATTTTAAATATATTAATGATAAATATGGGCATCTAAAAGGAGATATGATTTTAAAAGAGATTTCCGATATTATAAAAGTTTCTATCAGAGAGAAGGATAAAGCTTATAGGTATGGTGGAGATGAATTTGTAATTATTTTTGAAGATGTAGACAAATTTACCGCTCGTAATATTCTAAAAAGAATAAGAAAAAAGCTTTTAAAAGTTCATGTGAAATTTAGTGTTGGAATTGAAGATAACAAAAAAACTTCTATTTTAAAACTGATAAAAGCAGCTGATAAAAAAGCTTATAGGGCTAAAAACAAAGGAAAAAATAAGATAATATGTTAATGTTAAAATTTTTAACCTCTTGACAACCTGAAAATTTACTTTAAAATGATATTATAGAATATACCATAATACAATAGTAAGGTGATTTTAATATGAAAAAAATATTTTTTATAATTATTATAATAATAAACATTTTTTCCTTTTCAATAACAATAGGTTTGTATAAAGCTCCACCTGTTGTTATTGATGAAAATAATGGTTTTTTAAATGATATTCTTGAATTTATTGCAGATAATAATAGCATAGAATTGAACATAATTATTGACTCACAACAAAATTTGATAGAAAAACTTAAAAGTGGCAAAATCGATGGTGTTGCACCATTGGCTTTTACGCCAGAAAGGTCTCAATTTTTTCATTTTAATCAAGAGGCTGTATTTTTTGAATGGGCTGTTATTTATACAAGAAAAAATCTTAATCTTTCATCTATTCTTGATTTAAAAAATAAAAAAATTGGTGTAATGAAAACAGATATCTTCTATGAAGGCAAGGATGGAATAAAAGATTTATTAAAAGGTTTTAATATTAAGGCTAAATTTGTTGAATTTGATACATATGAAGATATATTTAAAATGTTGGATAGAAAAAAAATTGATGCTGGTGTTGTTCCAAGATTTTTTGGCCTTGATCAGGAAAAGAAATATAATGTAAAGAAGACTTCTATAATATTTAAGCCAATTGGCGGATATATTATGTATAAGGATAGTAATTTAAAAAATATTTTTGATTTGATTGATAAACAATTAAAAAAATTAAAAGAGGATAATAATTCATTTTATTATAGAATTTTTGATAAATACTTTGAACCGATTATTAGAGAAAAAATACCAGACTGGTTAAAATACATGATTCTTTTTGGTTTAACAATCGCAATATTGATAATCGCAATATTTTATATGCATTCAAAAATATTAAAAAAAAGAGTAGAAAATAGAACCACTGCATTGAAAAAAACACTTTTAGAATTAGAAAATAAGGTTATAGAATTGAATAGTTCAAAAAAGCTTATAGAAGAAATTGTAAATTTATCTCCTAATCCAATATACATCAAAAACATAGAACAGGAAATTGTATTTGTAAATAATGCTTTTGCAAATTTACTGGGACTAAAAAAAGAAAATATTATAGGTAAATCGTTATTGGATTTATTTAACAGTACAAACAAAAGCCTTTTAGAAGAATCAATAATAGAAGACATTGATATTCTATCTTCAAAAAGAAAAGGGTTTATTGATATTTTTATGTTGAATATAAATAATAAAAAGCTTTACTTTAAAGATTATAAAACAGCAATCACTTTACCAAACAAAGAAAATGGTCTTTTGGTTTTATGGGTTGATATAACAGAAAATATTAATCATCAAAAAAATCTAGAAATTACAAATGCAGAATTACAATTGTTAAATCAAAAATTATTTAAAATAATAGATTTAATACAATATCTCGGTAATAAGGAAATTGATCTTCGTAGTTACTTCAATTATTTATTAAAATTTGCTATAGAACTTTCTGAAACAGCAGATTATGGTAGTATTTCCATTTCTGATGGAGAACACTGGAAATTTATTTCTGCTGTAGGTTATGATATTGAAAAATTAAGAAATTTACCACTTAAAAGTAAATATATGATAAAAACAGGCGAAAAACTAAAAGTAATGAAAGGCAAAGATTTAGAGCAATATAATAAAAAAGTGTTTGATAATAAAAAAATAAGACAGGAATTTTTAAAAACTGCTAAACCAATTAATGAAATAATGATTGCTACTATAAATATTAGTAAGGATAAAACGTTGAGTTTTTCTCTGGAAACAACAAAAAATAGCAAAAAAACCTTTAATGATACTGATAAAATGATATTTCAAGCATTTATTAATATTGCAAAGACTGCACTATCTTCCAAATTAAATATAGATCAGGTAAAAAATGCATATCTTAATTTTGCAAGCAAATTGGCATTAATAGCGGAGGCACATGATGATATAACTGGACAGCATATATATAGAGTAGGAGAATTAGCATCTTTCATTGCAAAAAAATTAAATTTGCCTGCTGAAAGAATTCTTGAAATGCGGGAATTTGCTCCGTTGCATGATATAGGAAAAATTTTTATTCCACTTGAAATATTAAATAAAAAAAGCAGACTAACAGATGAAGAATATGAGATTATGAAGAAACATACAATTTATGCTGAGCGACTATTGGGTGACGATCCTTATTTTGATACCGCCTTAAAAATAGCTATATATCATCATGAAAAATATAATGGCGGGGGTTATCCTTTTAATTTAAAAAGCGAAAAAATACCGATAGAGGCACAGATAGTTTCAATAGTAGATGTTTATGACGCACTTCGTTCAAAAAGACCATATAAAGAAGCATTATCGCATGAATCTGCTATGAATATTATATTAGAAGGTGATGATAGAACTTCTCCTGAAGATTTTAATCCGGAAATTTTAAATATTTTCAGAAAATATTCCAATGAAATTAAGGAGATATATAATTCATTTTCGGATTAATAATACTAAATTAATTTTGTAACTCTTTTTAAATATAACAAATACAGTATTGTTATCTTTTTTTGTTGACAAATATATACATTTTGTATATAATATGATTGATGATATCAGACTTTTTTTGTTATATTTGGAGGGAAGAAATGGAATCTATGAGTAAATGTAAGGTCTTTAATAAAAGTGGAAAATTAATATGTGATCTTTTGTTGATACTAATAGCAGAGAAAGCAAGTTATGGTTATGAATTATCGAACAGACTATGCGAGATGGGAATAACCATACCAGAAGGAATTGGTCAAAAAGGAAGGGTATACAGAGCATTATCTGAATTAGAAAAAAGAAAAGAAATAGAATTTGATTGGGATACTACTTCAAGTCCACCAAGAAAAATATATAAGATCACTAAAAAAGGAAAAGAAAGAATAAATAATTTCATCATAGAGATGGAAGAACAAATTGTAGTATTGAAGAATTTTATTAAAAAAGCAAAAGAAAATATATAACGCGGAGGTGTTTTTTGTGGAAAAATTATTAGATGAAAAAACATTAGAACAAGTTAGGGAATTATTATCAGAAATGAAAGGTAGAGTAAAAATAATATTATTTGAAAAGGAAAATTGCGAATATTGTGATGTAACAAAACAGTTATACACAGAATTAAAAGAAGGTGTGGAAAACGTAGATTTGGATATTTATGATATAAATTCACCTATTGCTGAAGAATATGAAATAGATAAAACTTTAGCTCCAGCTACAGTTATATTAGCCTCAAATGGTTCAGATTTAGGTATAAGATTTTATGGTATACCATCCGGACACGAATTCAGCACATTATTACAGGATTTGATATTATTATCCAAAAATGGTGAAGTAGAATTATCTGAAGATGCTGTAGCAAAATTAAAAAATATAAATAAAAAAATGAGATTAAGAGTTTTTGTTACTCCAACATGTCCATACTGCCCAAGAGCGGTATTATCAGCACAACAGGCTGCAATGATAAATGAAAACATCAATGGTGAAATGGTTGAAGCAAATGAATTTTTCGAAATATCATCAAAACATAATGTAAGTTCTGTCCCACATACTGTTATAGAAGTGTTTGAAGATGGTGAATGGGTAGTAAAAGGCGAATTTATAGGTGCATATCCTGAACCAAACTTTGTTGAAGAAGTATTAAAAGCTGTGGAGGGGTAAACATGTTTTTTGACTTGGGAACCTCTAAAAGTAAAAGTAATCTAAAAGAATATTATGATATGATTATTATAGGTGGAGGTCCTGCCGGTGTTGCAGCTGGCATATATGCTGTTCAGGGTGGAATTAAACCGTTGATAATAGAAAAGGATTTAGATGGTGGTCAGATTAATTTAACCGAATATGTTGAAAATTATCCTGGTTTTTCATCAATTACCGGTGAAGAATTAGCAGAAAAAATGGGAGAACATGCTAAAAAGTTTGGTGTTGAATTTCATTATGGTGAAGTTATTAATGTAAATTTTGAGAAAGAGGAAAAAATAATTTCTCTTGATGATGGGAATATTGTAAAAACAAAAACAGTAGTTATTGCTACTGGCGCAACACCAAGAAAATTAAACGTACCAGGTGAGAAAGAATTTGCAGGTCGTGGAGTTTCTTACTGTGCAACTTGTGATGGACATTTTTTCAAAAATCAGAAAGTTGCTGTAATTGGTGGAGGAAATACCGCAGTAGAGGAAGCTCTATATCTTTCAAAAATAGCCAAAGAAGTTTATATTATCCATAGAAGAGATAAATTAAGAGCTGATAAAATCTACCAGGATAAAGCTTTCAATACAGCAAACATCAAATTCATATGGAATTCTGTTGTTAAAGAAATTAAAGGGGATAAAAAGGTAAATCAATTAGTACTTGAAAACAGAGAAAATGGTGAAGTAACAAATTTTGATGTTGATGGTGTATTTGTGTTTGTGGGTTTATTGCCTGTAACTCAATTATTTAAAGATAAAATAAAATTGGATGATTATGGATATATAATAGTAGACGAACATAGAGAAACAAATGTAAAAGGTGTTTTTGCTGCAGGAGATGTTATACAAAAAGAATTAAGACAAATCATAACTGCAGCTGCTGATGGAGCAATCGCAGCATCGTTTGCAGTAAGAGAATATTTTAATTAAAATTTGATAAATTCAAAAAAATAAAAAGGGGTTAAAACCCCTTTTTATTTTTTTATCTCGCTTGATTAGGGTGTCCAATTAGTAAAGTAAGCGAAAACTCGAAAATTGCCTGAAAAAATAGCATATGAAGTCGGACAATTTTGCACGGATGCAAAATTGAGTGAAGCCTAACATGGATGTGAGTCTGATACGACCGGCGAAAATATGCTATTTTTGAAGATTAGCAATTAAGGTTTGAGCGGCTTTACTTTTTGGACAACGTATCGCTTGATAAAAAACGTACAGATTTTACATTTATACAAAAAGTTTTTAACCGATGCTCGCGGCAGCGTGTATCACCGTAAGTGAGCATTGATGAATTTCAAATTTTTAATTATTTCATTTTTTTTGACATATTTTTAAATTTAGTGTAACTCTCAAACACGTTGACATTATTATAAATAGCAATATGTTAATATTCTTTGACAAAATAGGCTTGAATATGATATAATAATTAAAAATCTATTAAAGGAGGGAGTCTATGAAGAAAAAACTTATTGTTTTTTTCATTATGGCGGTGGTCATCTTAATGGCGACCCTGGCTTTTGCTGATGGCGGAGAAGCGGCAGAAGTAGTTTATGGATTCTGGTCGTTAATTCCACCTCTATTAGCTATTGTTTTGGCTTTTATTACTAAAGAGGTTATATTGTCATTATTGTTAGGTGTTTTTTCAGGAGCATTGATTAGTGTTTTTGCTAATTCTACTTCAGGATTTTTTATGAAATTAGTGGAAAGTTATACTAAAACATTTGAATATCCTGTAAATGCTTTAGCTGATGGATGGCATGCTGGAATTATTATCTTTACATTAACCATTGGAGGCATGGTTGGTGTTATAGCTAAAATGGGAGGAACGAGAGCAATAGCAAATGCTCTTGCTAAAAAGGCTAGAACAGCGAAAAGCGCACAATTAGCTACAGCTTTAATGGGTGTTGTCGTCTTTTTTGATGACTATGCCAATACTTTAATTGTTGGACCTACAATGAGACCATTAACAGATAAATTAAAGGTTTCAAGGGAAAAGTTATCTTATATTGTTGATTCTACAGCCGCACCTGTTGCAACTATGGCAGCTATTTCCACATGGATAGGATATGAACTTGGTTTAATTGGTGACGCATTTAAAGCAATAAACGTAGATGTTAATCCATATTCTGTATTTTTCCAATCAATACCTTATAGAATGTATGGATTATTTGCCTTAGTTATGGTGTTTATGGTTGGTTTTATGATGAGGGATTTCGGACCAATGTATGAAGCAGAAAAAAGGGCAAGATTAACAGGAAAGGTTTTAGCAGATGGCGCAGAACCTATGTTATCAACAGATTTTGAAAAAGATCTTGAAAAAGATAATATACCTTTAAGAGTTTCAAATGCATTGGTCCCAATTCTTACTTTGATTATTTTTGCTTTTGTTGGATTATGGTATTCTGGTGGTGGACTTGATAAACCTTTTACATGGGATGGTATCAGAGACGCTTTTGGTGATGCCGATGCTTCAGCAGCATTAATATGGGCTTCAGCCTTGGCTAGTATTGTTGCTATTGTTATGGCAGTGTCACAGGGAATTATGACATTGAAAAAAGCAATAGAAGCTTGGGTTGAAGGAGCCAAATCCCTAATAATTACCACAATTATATTAATACTCGCATGGTCAATTGGTTCTATAGCAACAGATTTAGGAACAGCTGAGTATCTGGTTCAGATTGTTTCAAATACATTACCAGGGTGGGCAATTCCTGTTTTAGTATTTATTTTATCTGCAATAGTTGCATTTGCAACAGGCACCTCATGGGGAACTATGGCTATAATGTTACCAATAGCAATTCCTTTAGCAGCACATTATACTGGCAATGAATTGACTCCATTAATCTATGCAACATTAGGAGCTGTATTAACAGGAGCAACATTTGGAGACCATTGTTCTCCAATTTCAGACACAACTATTATGTCATCAATGGCATCATCTGCTGATCATATTGATCACGTAAAAACGCAGTTGCCTTATGCTTTAACAGCCGCACTTATTGCTGCAATAGTTGGGTATATTCCTGTTGGTCTGGGAATGCCTGTATGGATTTCTTTGATTTTAGGTGTAGTTTCTCTCTGGGCTGTTTTAAGATTCTACGGAAAATCTACAAAATTAGAGGATTTAAAAGCCTAAATAATAACATAAATTTAAAAAAAAAACAAAAAACCGGGATTCCCCCGGTTTTTTGTTTATAATATTTTTAATCTAAAACTTTGAATATCTTCATCTGTATTTTCATATTCTTCTTCATCGAGTTTGTTATATTCCCAATTAAATAAAGTTAAATATATTTTCCCTTCTCTACATTCTGTAAATACTGAAGGCACAGTGTCTTCTTCATCTTCTACACTCATTGCTTCAACAATGAAAGAATATGCTTTCGCTTCTGTTATTGTTGCTACATCTTTTAATAATACTTCAGCATCTTCAAACTCTTTCTCTGTTGCAAATGAAAAAGGAAAGGGAATAGGAATATCCTCTACATCAGTATCATATTCTTCAAGCATTTCTTTTAAATCATCTGCATAATCCGCATCATATTCTGCCACTTTTTCTACTAATTTTTTTATTTTTTCGCCATTTAATGAAGCCCATATCATAACTGTTGGATGAATATGATCACCATGAAATATTCCATCATTTGCTCCTTCTATAGCTGCTTCATGATAATTTTTACATTTTGCCATTTATTTCACCTCTCAATCTTGGCTCTCCTGCGGTGGGCTATCGGACAATAATATTTTACATTATTGAGCTATCGCTCGCCTATGGTGTTACACGCCTACGGCAAGTTATAGTTTTATAAATTTTATTAAAACTTTTTAAAGTATCTATAAATAATTATATACTTTAAATTTAAAATTAGGGTGTCCAATTAGTAAAGCAAGCGAAAACTCGCAGATTGTCCGAAAAAATAGCGAATGAAGCCGGTCAATTTTGCACGGATGCAAAATTGAGTGAAGCCGAACACGGATGTGAGTCTGATACGACCGGCAAGAATGAGCTATTTTTGAGGATTAACAATCAAGGTTTGAGCGACTTTACTTTTTGGACATCGTAAATTTAAAATAAAAATATCTTTTTATGAACATTTTGACCATCCACATGTTTTACATGAAATACATCCTTCTGCCATTAATAATGAATTTTTACTCAAGCATGTTGGACAGTAAGTATTTCCCTCATTATCTATATAATAGCCTTTTGTATATTCAAGTTTATTTACATGAACAAATTTCTCAACTTCTTCTCTACTCAAAGGTTTGCCAATATGAAAAATTTCAATTTCATTGTCTTTCCAAAGTTCTTCAAAATCTTTAAGCGCAAGTCTTATTTCTTTTGAAATTCCTTTACAATATGTCCCTTTTACTTTTGAAAGTTGTTCCAATATTTCATCTACAGAAACACCTGACCTTAATGCTATTGAAGATAATCTTCCTATTATTTCTGCTGTTTCTGTTCCATCAGATAAGAAAATTTCTATGGCTTCATTATTATCATCAAAAGATACGGTAATATAAACCGTTCCAGACTTTGTTTTGTATTTTCTTGTTACACTTTTTAATGTTTCTTTCCTTGGTCTTGCGCGTAATTTGTGTTTTTCATCAAGTACAAAAAATGTTACTTTTTTATCTTCTTTTTTTGTTCTGGTTAAAACCTGTGTTTCCAATGAGCCATCTCTGTATATTGTAATTCCTTTTAAATTTAATTCCATGGCTCTTTTATAAATCTTTTTTATATCTTCAACACTGGCTTCTTTGGGTAAATTTATTGTTTTTGAACATGATGCATCTAAATAACTCTGTATAACATTTTGAGCCAGCAAATGATCCATACCTGTTATATCCATTGCAGTTACAAATATTTTTTTGATACTTGATGGTATATTTTCTATATTTTGAATAGATCCTTTTTCTATTATTTCGGCTTCTAATTCTTCTGTTAATACCCCATCTAACCTTTTTCTCAATATTTTATTCATGTAGGATAATGGAACTCTATTTCCTTCTTTATCAGTCATATATCTAATGTAAGCGAGCATAAAATTCGGCTCTATTCCACTTGATGTATCGGCTAAGTTAGAAATTGATCCAGTTGGAGCTATTGTATTTACCTGAACATTTCTTTTATATTTTTTTGATTCTCCATAAAAATGTTCTTTTATAAGTGAATTCCAGGTTCTGATATTTTCAGAGTATTTATCTGGTAACATAGGAAATGGTATAAATCCATTTTTATATTTTGATTTTTCAAATAATGGAAAATTCCCTCTTTCTCTGGCTAATTCTGCACTTGCAAGATGAGAATAATATGCAAATTGTGCTAAGGTTTCCGCCATAAATTTTCTACCTTCATCAGAATTATATGGCAGTTCTTTTTTGTACATAGCATCAGCAAGTCCCATTATTCCAAGTCCTATAAATCTCTGTTCTTTTGATACTTTATCTATTTGTTTTAGAGGATATACATTTATATCGATAACATTATCCAGAAACCTTACAGTCCAGTATATTAATTCTTTAAATAATTCTTTATTATTGTCATCAGGATTGCCAGTTTCTACATAATCTACAACCTTTGATATATCGATAGAACCCAAATTACAGCTTCCATATGGCGGCAAAGGTTCTTCTCCACAGGGATTAGTAGCACTTACAGGTGTAACATCCTCTAAAGCATAATATTTATTATGCCGCCCTAAAAATAACATTCCAGGATCGCCAGATTTCCACGCATTATCAGCAATTAAATCAAATAATTCTCTTGCTTTAATTGTCTTTTTTATATTTGAATTAGGATGAGATAATTCTATTTCTTCATCATTTTCTAATTTTTTTAAAAATTCTTCAGGATCATCAAAATTAACCGAGATATTAAAATAATTTAATACAGACTTTCCATCATTATTTTTTTTCGAGTTTATAAAATCAATAATATCCGGATGATCATAACGCATTACTGCCATCTGAGCGCCACGCCTTGCGCCTCCCTGTTCTATAGTTGAGGCTGTAGTGTTAAATACATGCATAAAACTTATGGGACCCGATGATTTTCCACCTGTACCTGCAATCGAACTGTCTTTTGGCCTTAATACTGAAAAATCATAACCCACACCTCCACCATATTTTTGAATTAAAGCAGCATTTTTTACAGCTTCAAAAATGCCATCCATCGAGTCTTCAAGCGGAATTACAAAACATGCTGATAACATATTATGTCTTGTTCTTGAATTATATATTTTTTTATAATCTTCAAATATCATTTCATCTATTTTTTTTGAAAATAAATTATTTGGCAAAGTTTTTCCTGCATTGAATAATGTTGGACTATTTGGCAAAAAAACTCTGCTATTTAGTAATTTAAAAAATTTTATTTCAGTATTTTTTATGGATTCCAGATCATTAGTATATAATGTTTCAACACTTGCTATGTATCTCGATACCCTTTTTGCTATATCTTTCCATGTGTGTTCTATGTAATTCCCTTCACCATCTTTTAATAGATATCTGTCTCGTAATATTCTTTCAGCATTCTCTGATGGTTTTATATCGCTATAAATATCCAGAAATTCTTCAAGTTTTATCATATATATCACCCCCATATTCTTTCTCCAGATGTTATTATACCACAATATATTGTGTGTTTTTGATTTTGTTACACAACATATATGTTAATTTTGATTTAATAATAAAAAATAGCAGCTCAAAAGAGCTGCTATTTTTTATTATTAAATTTCCTCTTCTACTACTTCAGGTTCTTTGTTTGCTCTTGCTATTGCAATAAATCCTTCTATTAAAATCCAGAAAGCAATTATAAGGGTAACCACAGTTACAAAGATAAGAAGACCATTATTTGCCGCAATGAATTTCTTTAAGTTCAAAGTTGTTGCATATAATGTAATAATCATCATAAATAACATGGGTAATCCTGTAATCCATATAGGTTTTTTCTTTTTAGCAAGATATACTGTTCCTATTAATAATGCCAAACCTGCTAAAAGCTGGTTTAATGCACCAAATACAGGCCATAAAATTAATGCACCTTTACCTCCATCAGCTGATAATGCCAATGCCATTGCTGCCAATATAACTACTGCTGTAGAAATAAATCTGTTTTTTAAAGGCTTTATAACTATTTCTTTTTCTTTATTTGTAAATAATTCCTGTAATGCAAATCTTTGAATTCTTGCTGATGAATCCATGGTTGTTCCAGCGAATGAAACAATGAATACAGCCATTATTGTTTTTGCAAGATCAAGAGGAATACCATATGAATTCATTAAGTTCGCTGAACCATTAATTACAGCAGATAATTTTGCGCCCAAACCACTTGCTGTTGCCCATGATGCATAATGAGATGTAAATGCTTCAGCTCCACCTCCATTCATCCCTAAACCAGCAGTAACTGCAATTATTACTATTGTTGCCAAAACACCTTCCATTATCATTCCACCATAACCTATTGCATGTGCATCTGTTTCCTTTTCCAATTGTTTAACAGTCGTTCCAGAAGCAGCTAAACTATGGAATCCAGAAATAGCGCCACAAGCTATTGTTATAAATAATATAGGGAATATTGGCGGAGCATCAGGTACTGTTTGAAATGCTGGAGCAACTATTTTAGGATGACCAACTATAATACCAAAAACCAATAATGCAATGGCTATCAATAGCTCATGCGAATTTATGTAATCTCTTGGTTGTAGTAACTTATGAACAGGTAATGTTGAAGCAAAAAATACATATGCCATTAATATATAAATCCATGTAACAACAGAAATACCTTTTATTGGAAAGATTACTCCTATTGCAATTGTTACATACATTAAAATAACGGCTATAATGGAATATACTGTATCATTTTTTCCTTTATTATATATCATATAACTTAGCCACATTGCTATTGGTATTTCCATCCATACAGGAAATACAGATTGTGGATACATGTTAAATAATAAGGCAACAATTAATCCAAATACAGCTAATACTATCCATAATAGGAATTGTATTAATACAAGGAATATTTTAGCTGTTCTTTCATTTATTAAATTTCCTGTTAATTCACCTATAGTCTTCCCCTGATTTCTTGCAGATACTATGAGAGATGTAAAATCATGAACTGCTCCCATGAATATAGATCCTAAAAATACCCATATAAATGCAGGAACCCAACCCCATATTACACCAATCGCAGGACCAACTATAGGTCCGGTACCAGCTATGGTTGTAAAATGATGACCAAATAATATATGTTTTTTAGTAGGAACATAGTCAACACCGTCTTCAAATTCTTTTGAAGGTACAGGATTTTTATCATCCAGTTTAAAAATCTTTTTTGATATCCATTTACCATAAGTGTTATAGGCTATCCAATATCCAACAAATGTTAATATTGCTAAAAGCAATGAGTTCATCAAAAGTTCCCCCTTTCAGAATTTTAATATGCAATTTTTACTATATCATAAGAATTATTCCTTAATACTTAAACATGAAAAAAAATGACCTGAACGGTCATTTTTTTAGAATAAACGATATTAAATTTTCTTGACAAAAATAAATTAAATATTCAAAATATTTTTAATGTTTTTTATATGAGTTTTTCCTATAGGAATAATTTTCCCATTTTTCATTTCAAGTGAATTGGGATCTTTGATAAATTTATCAACATATTCGAGATTTATTATATAGGATTTATGTACTCTTAAAAAAGTGTAAGGAATTTCTTTTTCAAATTTATTTAAATTTTTAAAGTGTTTGAGTGTATATTCACCATTTTTTGTAATTGCCAGTATTTTTTTGTTGAAATATTCAAAATAATATATTTCCTCAAAATCTAAAAATATTATTTCTTTATTATTTTCTACAGCTAATTTGTTGAGTTTTGTATTTTTGAATTCTTTTTCTATTCTATTAATTGTTTCTATAAATCTTATTTCCGAGACTGGTTTTGTCAAATAGTCCAATGCATGTACTTCAAAAGCATCCACTGCATATTCAGAATAAGCGGTAACAAAAACAACTTTATATTTTTCTAAATATTTTGAAGCTTTTATTCCCGTTATTTTTGGTAATTCTATATCAAGAAAGATTACATCAGTATCATTTTTTATTTTGCTTTTCAGAAAATTTTCAACACTTTCAAAACAACCTAATATTTCAAAAGAACTCATTTCTTTTATTAATTCTTTCAGACTTTCTCTTGCGTAATATTCGTCATCTATAATTACAACCTTTATCATACTAATTCACCAACTCTATTTTTTATTTTTATTTCAACAATTGCTCCGCCAAATATTCCAGACTTTATGTTTAATTCATAATTTTCATTATATATTGCATTTAATCTGTTTTTTATCAATTCCAGACCTTTTCCTTTAGGTTTATTTCCTAAAAAACCTTTTCCATTATCTTCTACCACAATAGAAATGGAATCATTATTTTCTTTTATTGTTAAACTTATGAGAAGTTTACTGTCTTTCATACCATGTTTTATGGAATTTTCTATAAGTGGTTGGAGAATAAATGGAGGAATTTCTTTACTTTCTGTATTTTTGTTGCATTTTATTTCATAATCCAGCTTGTCTTTGAATCTTAATTTCATTAATTCTAAATAATTTTTTGTAAAATCTATTTCTTCTTTTATAGTAACAAGTTTTGCATTTTCATATAATGTATACCGTAGTAAATTAGAGAGATTATCTATAAATTTGTTTACATTATCAGGTTCTTTTTTTGATATATATTTGATGGCATTTAAAGTATTGAATAAAAAATGTGGGCTCAAATTTGCCATTAATTCTCTTAATTTTTCTTCTGTAGCAAGTTTTAAAGCTTCATTCATTTTTGATATAGATATTATCAAAGATAACGTTTGAGATAACTTTTTTCCAAAAACAATATCTGTATTTTTTATGGTTTTATTTTTTGAATAATATAGTTTTAAGGTACCTATTAAGTTATTATTTAAATCTTTTAATGGCAATATTATTGCCGAGTGTAATGGGCAATCTTTTTTTTCACAGCTTATTCCACTTTTTCCAATAATCTTTAAACCTTTTTCGCTTTTTATAACTTTTTTTGTTGCTCCAGTCTTTATTTTTAATCCAGAAACATGATGATCGCTTCCTATACCAACATGAGATAATATTTTTCTTTTATCCGTTAATGCTACAGCATCAAAGGTACTATTCTCCAAAATGGTCTTGGCTATAATATTTGCGCTTTTTTCGTTAAAACCAAGTTCTATTGTATTTAAACTATTTTCCATAATAATAAATATTGAAGTCATAGCACTCTCAGCTGTAAGTTCAAGGTTTTCTTCCAGATTTTTTATCATAAAATTCAAAAAAGAAACCCCCAGAGCATTTGTTACAACCATAGGAAATAATATATTGAAAGTTATATCATACGCAAGACTAAAAGGTTTTACCATAATTAATACATAGGTCAGATGTATTATTTCAATAATTGTCGTATAAAATAATGTATTAAAAAAAGTAAAATGTTTTCTTCCAAAATGCTGGGATATAAGTCCACTTAATACTCCAGCTGTTACGGTTCCCAAAAAACACGGGAATGCAGTTATTCCTCCAATGGATAGCCTGAATATTGATGAGATTCCTGCGGCGATTAAGCCGGATGTGATCCCGCCTGTCATACCTGCCAGAATTACACCAATATCTCTGTAATTAACTATCGCACCATTGTATTCAATGCCAAATATTGTTCCTAAAATTCCCAATAGTCCACCTATAATACCAAGCATAATCTTATTTTTGGCAACTAATGTTTTGCCAAATATATTTTTTATAAAATATGTTTGAAAGATTATATATGTAATTACCAGTATTAAGGATACTCTTTCAAGTAATATGAGACTGATATTTTCTAACATGGGTCTCTCATCATCGCCCTATCTCCAAAATCTCCGAGGTCTTTTAATTCAGAATCTTTAATTTCTTTACGTTTCTTTTTTGCTTCTTTATAAAAATTCAAGGTTTCGTTTATTTCTATATTTTCTAAATCTTTAAGCATTTCAATAGCTTTTCCCTGAGGAGATTTTGATATGTATACAATTATTTTGTCATAATTGTGAATCACTTTTTTTATACTTCTAATGTCAACAACTCCAAGACCAAATCCATATAAAATAAGTGTTTTCATCTCTATTACCTCCTATAAATTTCTCATCAAATGCGCATAAACTTTTGTGTCTGAAATTAAATGCGCTATTTTTATATATTCATTTGGTTGATGCGCTGTGTGATCCATTGTTCCCCATACAACAGCTGGAAGGTTTTCGTGTCTTAATATTGCAGCGCATGTACCACCACCAATCCCTCCGACAAATGCATCAATATTTCTTAATTCTTTTAAACTTTCTTTTAATTTTATAACCATTGGATGATCTGGTGGTGTGGGTGCAGGGGCTTTTTCAATTTGAGGCGTTTCAATATTTATTTTAACATCGAATTTAATTTCATATTTTTCTTTGATTTTATTGATATCATCGAGTATTTCACTTAAATCATATTGGGGAAGTATTCTGCAATCAAAATAGAGTATATCTGTTCCTGGAATTGTATTTATATTATCAACATTATATTCTTTTTTTGTTGGTTCAAAGGTTGAAATAGGAACTCTCCCAAACATTTTATCTATAGCTTTATATTTTTCATGTAAAAATTCATCCAACTCCTTCGCAAAATATATCGCAGCTCTATGAGCATTTCTGGCTACATTTGGCGTAGCTGCATGAGCCTGCTTTCCTTCAGTTATGATTTTTAACCATAATATGGATTTCTCTGCTATTTCAATAAATGAACCTTCATCGTTTCCAGAATCAGGCACGTAATACCAGTCATTTTCATTGAAAATTCCTTGTTTTAACAGATATTTTATGCCATAATCACTTCCAGTTTCTTCATCAGATACAAATACTAAACCAATATTATTTTCTGGTCTTATATTTAAGTCCATAATAGTTTTTAAACCAAAAAGTGTTGCTATTAAAGAACTTCCATTGTCTTCTGCTCCTCTTCCAAAAATTTTACCATCTTTTACTACTGGTGTAAAAGGGTCTGTTTCCCATAAAGAGAGATCTCCGGCTGGAACTTTATCCATATGAGTAATGAACCAGATGGTTCTTTTTGGATTTTTTCCTTTATATAACGCAATAATATTAGGTCTAAAACCATATTTTACAGCATCATCTGGAGCATCGTAACGTTTTATTTCATCGAATTTCATAGTTTTCATATATGATTCAAGATATTCTGCAACCTCTTTTTCTCCAGGCCCTCCACCTCTTGGATTTACAGAATTAATAGAAATAAATTTTTTTAATCCTTCGATTATATCTTCTTTAAGATTTTCTACATGATTAATAATATCCATTTTTACACCCCCGTAAAAAATTTACTATAAGCTTTTCATTTTTTATTTTACAATTATTTCAACATCTTTTTTATCAAAGGCAATAGCAACTTTTATTACTTTTTCTATTCCGTAACTTTTTATTTCTTTTTCATATCCTTTTTCTTCTATCTGTTTTATTCCTCTTTCTGCGCTGTCTTTTAGATTTTTATCAAAATCTCTGCTGTATTTTTTGAATTCAAATATTATTCCTGGTTTTGTTTTGTTTTTAGGGATTAATATTAAATCTGCTCTTCCATATCCCGCCTCTCTGTTACTTTTTATTATATAATCCTTTTCTAATCCTACACTCATTCCTAATATTAATCCATGATAGAATCTTTCTGGTTCTTTTTCTGTTACGTCAAAATAACTCAGTGTATTTTCTACTATTTCTTTAAACTCTTTTGTGAATTCTATTTTTTCTCCATTTATTAGTAATCTTATTATTTTGTTGTATTCTATACTGCTTTCTTTTAGTATATTCACTACTGTCATTTCATAGAATTCTTTTGCTTCTTTGTTTGGTATTTTCAATCTGTATATCGCACTATTTCCTTCTCCTTTTTTGTCTTTCCATGTTAGATATCCGGTGAATAGAAATAATGTCCATACACTTTCTTCAAGATTTTCATTTAAGTCTCCATATACTAAGTTTTCATTTATTGTGCTTTCTATTGTTTTTCCTTCTATTAACTCTCCTATTTTTATTTTTATTTCTTCTGTTCCTTTTCTTATTAATTCTTTTATTAATGTGTTTCCACTGCTGTTTATCCAGTAATTTCTTATTTCTTTTGATCTTACATAGTTTATTATTGAGTATGGATTATATACTTCTTTTCCTCCAAAGTTAAAGCCGTTATACCATTCTATTATTTTTTCTTCTTCATATTCTATTCCATAATATTTTAATATTTCTTCTAATTCTTCTTTTGTTACTCCAAATTTGTCATTGTATAGTTCATTTACTACTGTTGATATGTCAAGATTATTTACTCCTGTGAATATACTTTCTTTTGCTACTCTTGTTATTCCTGTTAATACCGCTTTTTCAAGATATTTATTGTCTTTTAATGCATTACCTAATATATTACCTATAAACGTTATGAATTTTTCATAATACCCTTTTAAATATGATTGTTGTATTGGTGTGTCGTATTCGTCTATTAATAATATCGCTTTTTTGCCGTGATGTTTGTAGAGATATTTTGATAGATCCAATATGCTGTTTTCATATAATGTGTTTTCTCCTTTTCTCCCTAATATCTCTTTTATATCTTCTTTTTCCCATTTATTCAGCCTTTCACTTTCTATTAAATATACGTATTCTCTGTATAAATCACTTATTTTTTTCCTTAATGTACTTATCATCTCTGTATAATTTTTTTCTTTTAAATCCTTAAATGTTAAATAAATTACAGGATATTTATTTAAATACTTTTCTATTATCTCTTTTTCTTCATATATTTTTAAGTTTTCAAATAGATGTTTATTATCTTCATCATTTTTAAAAAAATACTCCAACATGCTCATATTTAATGTTTTTCCAAATCTCCTTGGTCTGGTTATTAGTATTACTCTGCCTCCTGTTATTATTTCTTTTATTAACATGCTTTTATCTATATAGTATGCATTATCTTCTATTACTGTTTTAAAATCACTGTCTCCTATTGGTAAGCGTTTCAATTTCATCATTTCACCTCCATACTTTGTAATTATTTATCCGATTCTTATATAAAGTATTAGTGTCTTTATTATATTTTTTCTTCAAAAACATTATACCATAAAAAAAGGAACGCTAATACACCCACTTAGGCTATCCCTAAAACACTTCTAAAAAATTAATATAATTAGAATATCTAAATAGATTGTCTAAAAAGTCAAATTCACTCAGACAGCTTGATTGCTAATCCTTAAAATTATTCATTCTCAGCCGTCGCTCAAACAATACATCGTGTATTGTTTCGCTCAAAATTACTTCCATGTAATTTTGACGGCTTTCATTTACGCTTAGATTTTTTAGGTATAAAAAATCTAAGGGAAAAGGATTTATAATTATATAATAATTTATAATTATATAATAAAAATTATTTTTCCAATTACCCGCTGTAAGCGTGTAAGGGCAATCTTCGAGTCTTCGTTTCATTTGAGACTTTTTAGACAGCCTAGAATATCTAAATATGATAGGAAGTTTATAATTTTAACATTTAATCTGATATCATTTTAAACAATTATCTATGCTTAAAAATGGCTACAAAAAAATTAAGGGATGCTTGCGCATCCCTTAATCTTTTTTGGTTTTTATTTCACCTTTTCCAACTCTTATATTTAATTTATCTTTGTCCAGATCTATTATCACCTTACTCTTTGGAGGAATCTTTCCTGCAATAATCATATTCGCTAATTCCATTTCGATTTCCCTTTCGATTACCCTTCTCAAAGGTCTTGCTCCAAATATTCTATCATAACCTTTTCTGGCAATATACTCTTTTGCATTTTCTGTTATCATTAATTCTAAATCCTTTTCTTTCAGTCTTTCTTCCAATCTTCTCATCATTATACCAACAATTTCTTTAACTTCATCAACAGATAGAGGTTTAAATACAACTATTTCATCTAATCTGTTTAAGAATTCTGGTCTAAAATATTTCTTTAATTCTTCTCTGACAATTTTTTCCATATCCTTTTCTTCGTTTAACCTTTCTTCCTCATTTACGAATCCTAACTTCCCTCTATTTTCTAATTTATTTAATATATTTTCTGAACCAATATTACTTGTCATAATAATAATGGTATTTCTAAAATCTACTGTATTACCTTTTCCATCTGTTAGCCTTCCGTCATCAAGTACTTGTAATAGAATATTGAAAACATCAGGATGAGCTTTTTCTATTTCATCAATGAGAATTACAGAATATGGTTTTCTTCTTACTGCTTCTGTTAATTGACCTCCCTGTTCATATCCTACATATCCCGGAGGTGAGCCTATTAGTCTTGAAACAGCATGTTTTTCCATATATTCAGACATATCAATTCTAATTAATGCTTCCTCTGTATCAAATAATACTTCTGCTAAAGATTTGGCAAGTTCTGTTTTACCAACACCTGTTGGTCCAAGAAATAAGAAAGAGCCTATAGGTCTTGTTGGGTCTTTTAATCCAGCTCTTGCTTTTCTTACATGTTGTGAAACTTTGATAATAGCTTCTTCTTGACCTACAACCCGTTTGTGTAATTCTTTTTCGAGATTTAGAAGTTTTTCTCTTTCTTCTTCGAGCATCTTTTTTGCAGGAATACCTGTCCATTTTTCTATAACTTCTGCTATTCTATCCTCATCAACAATAACCTCTTCATCTTCTTTATCTTTTTCAGTTTCATATTGTTTTTTCAACTCTTCTATCTGTTTTTCTAATTCGAATAAATCCTTCTTTTTTAATGCTGCCTTTTCGTACTCACCTTTAACAGTTAATTCATTAATTTCTTCTTCTAATTCTTTAATTTCATATTCTAATTTTTTTATGTTAGATAACTTTGAACTTTTTTCCAGCCTTGCTTTAGCAGATGCTTCATCTATCAAATCTATAGCTTTGTCTGGCAAGAATCTATCTGTTATATATCTATGAGATAATTTTACCGCCGCAACTACTGCGCTATCATCTATAACAACATTATGATGTTTTTCAAAAGTTTCCTTTAATCCTCTTAAAATTGCAATAGCATCTTCCTCATTTGGCTCATCTACCTGTACTGGTTGAAACCTTCTGGCTAATGCCTTATCTTTTTCTATATATTGCCTATATTCATCAAGCGTTGTAGCTCCTATAACACGTAATTCACCACGAGCTAAATCTGGTTTTAACATATTTGCTGCATCCATCGAATTACCTTCAGCTTTTCCCGCTCCAATTATTGTATGTAATTCATCTATAAAAAGGATAATTTTATCTCCCTGTTTTTTAACTTCATCTATAACATTTTTTAATCTTTCTTCAAATTCTCCTCTAAATTTTGCACCTGCTAATAATCTTCCCATATCAAGTTGTAATATTCTTTTTTCTATTAACGCATCAGGAACAGCTCCTTTTATAATTCTTTGCGCCAAACCTTCTACAATGGCTGTTTTACCAACACCCGGATCACCAACTAAAACAGGATTGTTTTTTGTTTTTCTGCTTAATATTTCTATAGTTCTTTGAATTTCAAGATCTCTACCAATTACAGGCATTAATTTTTTTTCTTCAGCCATTTTTGTCAAATCAATTGTAAATTGAGCTAAAACATCAGCTACATTCTCTTCCGTTCCCTCTTTTGTGACTTTTATATTCTTGAGTTCTTCATATATTTCATTTGTTGTTAATCCATATTTTGAAAATAATTTTGCAGAATAAGATGTTCCTTCAAGCATAATAGCCAGTAATAAATGCAATGTTGTTATTAATTTGTGTTTTGTTTTTCTTGATTCGCTTTTGGCTATTTCAAATATTCTTTCCAATGTTGGGGAAATATATACTCTGTTATCTCTCATTCCCCCATATGAATATTGAACATTTTCCTCTAATTCATTTTCAATATTCTCCCGAATAGCTTCAACGTTTATAGTCTCAAATATTCTTTTTACATATTCATCATCGCTATCGAGTATAGAAAGAGTTATATGTTCCGGAGTTACTATGTTTGTGCCATAACCATTTGCAAGAGTTCTGGCGTTTTCTATTATTTCCAGTGCCTTTTCTGTGAAATTTTTTGGATTCATCATTTCATTCACCTCCATATATTTTTAAATTTTATTTTTAGCAATCGTAACTTATATTTGCTAAAGACTTTTTAAAAAAATAATTTTCCGCAAACTCCGCTTCTTTTAGACTTGAATTTTTTAAAAAAGTTCAAACACGAGATATTTTTAAGCAATCTTAATATATATTTGCTAAGATAATTTTACATCTTAAATGTTTCGTGTATATTAACAAAAATAAAAAACAGTGATAAATAATAACAATTAGAAATGGGAATGAATTTTTAATTAGCATAATTAACATATTTTAAAAATCAACTCTTAACTGTTTTTTAAAATAATAATGTTTTAATTATTTTGGAGGTGGAAAAATGACAAAATTTGTAGATACCACTTTAAGGGACGGACAACAATCTATTATTGCCACAAGAATGAGAACAGATGAATTTGAGCCAGTTTTAAATAAATTCGACGAAATCGGATTTCATTCAATGGAAGTATGGGGTGGAGCTACTTATGATTCCTGCATCAGATATTTAGACGAAGATCCATGGAATAGATTGAAAATCATTAGAGAAAAGTTAAAAAATACACGAATACAAATGCTTTTAAGGGGTCAGAATATTGTTGGGTATAGAAATTATGCTGATGATGTGGTGGAATTATTTATAAATAAAGTTGCAGATTACGGAATGGATATAATAAGGGTATTCGATGCATTAAATGATATAAGGAATTTGGAAAAAAGTATTGAAATTGCAAAAAAAAGAAAGATACATGTTCAGGGAGCTATTTCCTATACAATAAGTCCTGTTCATAATCTGGAATTTTATTTGAATTTTGCTAAAGAATTGATAGACAAAGGCGTAGATTCAATTGTTATCAAAGACATGGCAGGTCTCTTAACTCCAAAAATGTCCTATCAATTGGTTTCAGAATTAAAAAAGAAGTTTAATGTACCTATTGAATTGCATTCTCATAACACCGCCGGAATGGCATCAATTGCATATCAGGCAGCTATTGACGCTGGTGTTGATTTCATTGATACCGCTTTAAGCCCGTTTGCAAATGCGAGTTCTCAACCAGCGGTGGAGCCTTTTAATTTTGCTCTTGGAGAACCTTTGAATTCAGATTTATTATATGATTTAGCTCATCATTTCTGGAACGTTAGAGATAATCATGTTGAAAACGATATGAGAATGGTTTCTATAGATTCGAGAATATTAAAAGCGCAAATCCCTGGAGGAATGTTCTCAAATCTCGTTTCGCAATTAAAATCACAAAAAATGATACATTTATTAGATGATGTTTTGAAAGAAGTGCCAAAAGTTAGAAAGGATCTTGGTTATCCACCTCTTGTAACCCCAACAAGTCAGATAGTTGGCGTTCAGGCTGTTTTAAATGTTATGTATAAAGAACGATATAAGTCCATAACAAAAGAAGTAAAAAATTATTTAAAAGGAATGTATGGAAAACCACCTGCCCCAGTTAATGAAGATTTATTAAAAAAAGCTTTAGGTAACGAAACACCTATTACCTGCCGACCTGCAGATTTACTGGAACCTGAAATTAATAAAGCTCGTGAAGAAATATGCGCATTAGCCGAGAATGATGAAGATTTATTAACCTATATTTTATTTGGCGAAGTTGGAAAAAATTATCTAAAGAAAAAATACGAGAAAGAAATTCAGGTTGATTTTGACCTCGTTGAAGAAAATGAAGAATTTTCAGAAGATGAAAGTGTATATCCTGTATAAAAAGAGGCTGTTAATAGCAGCCTCTTTTTATACATAAATTTATGTATTTATTTATTAAATATAGGAACAGGTATATTCAACCAATATAATGCTGTAAAGTCCATAATTATAGAGAGTTTCCATAGAGATTGTTTACTGCTTAAATTATAACTATAACCACCAGAAACTCTAATTCCATCAAAGCCATATTTCCCGTCTAATATTGAAAAATATTGATTCCATAATTTTTTTGATATATTTGTCCCTAAAATCATATTGCCTATTGTATCATAATATACATAAGGTTCAATTTTTAGAGTTTTTATATCAAATGCTGTCGATGTTTGTATATAATAATTATTATCTCTATATCCAAATAATATGTTATTCTCATAGTAATTCTGATTATTTATTGTATATGGGTTTTTTGTCAAACTAATTTGAATATCTTTTGATAAAAATTTAGAGTTTTCAAGTTGGAAAAAAGTATTAATATTTAAATAATTCTTCTTTTTCAAATAAAATTCGAAATTTTTTGATATATTTATTTCAGAATATATATTATTATTTTGATATTTGAATTTTGCGAAATTCTGAGTATAATAGTCAAGATAAACTCCTACAACAGGTATGATCTCATTAAAATCTGTTAATATTCCTCCACCTATTCCATAATTAACACCTTCGCTAATAGCGGCATAAATAACCCCTACGTCATCATTTTCAATATATGGAAATAAGATTCCATATTTTAATCCCTCCTTGTATTTATTAACATTATTTATTTCAAAATTTTTATTATAATTATCCAGTTCTTTTTTTTTCGGTTTATAAATAAAAATTTTAGATTCTTTTGCTAAATCAGAATTTTTAATTCTGGATAAATGATATCCCTCTTCATTATAATATAAAAAATATAAATTTTCATTCAGAACAACCGGGTAAAAGGCTCCATATATGTGGTTTGTTAATTTCGTCAATTTTTTTGTTTTTAAATTCAGCGAATAAATATTAAAAATATTGTCTTCATAATTTGCGGTATAATATAATTTGTTGTTTTTTATGAATATATTCATTTCTGTATATTTGTCGTTTGTAACTTGTATTAAATCATAATTATTTAAATCAATATAATAAATATCATTTTGATTGTTTATATTCCCGGAAAAATATATTTTATTATTTGAGTAATAAAAGTCATTTACTATATATTTTCCCCAGTCTAATACTTTTCGTATTTTTGAATCTCTTAAATCCCATATAAATATTGCGGTTAAACCATTATTTATTTTTGTATATACTATACGATTATTATCAATAAATTTAAATGTTTTAACTCTTTTATCAATTAAAGTATCTGATATAGGGCAGCCGCATTTTAAATATAATAAATTCATGTTTTCGATCTGAGTGATATATGTGATTTTCCCATCATCTGAAATATCAAAATTTCTTATATCAGGTAATATTAATTTATTTCCTTTATATACACCACTTCTTTTTCCTGGAGATTGCTTGTAATAATATAAGTAATTGCCATCTGTTTTAAGGTTCGAAGTATAATGGTATGAATCATCTAAAGCTTTATAATTGCTATCATATCCTTTGTTTAATAGCTCTAGATATTCGTTTTTATATTTTACTTTTATATATAATAAAAAGTCGTTCCATTTTTCATCTGTAACTCTTTCAAACGATGTGCTTATTGTACTGAAAAATAAATGTGAATTTATATCTTTTATTATTTCTCTTAATTTATCTTCACCATATTTTTCAGAAATTTCTTTTGTGAAAATAGCTCCATACATATAATTAAAACCCGCAGGACTCCAGATATCTTTTGATGCTCCACTTCCAAGACTATATCGAGGGTATTCCTTGGATAATACTTCGGCTTTTAAATACATGTTAAACAAATCATTTTGAAATCTTCCTTTAAAATATTTACTCTCCATATATATGGATAAACCTTCATGTAAATAGCTGGGTTCCCATGAAGATATCAATATTTTTTTTATTATATTATCTGGAATCCACGATATATATTTATTTGTCATATTTCCATAAAATATATGGTTTAACTCATGAGAAAATACAAAAGGAATCCAATTTTCAACATTTGTGCTCAATCCCATTTTTGCTTGAGGGGGATTTATATATAATCTGATAATATTAACCTGAGGAACGGCAAAAGCGTTTACAAAATCAACATCATCAAAAATAAAAACTGTAATACTACCGGGTTTTGTATCATAAAATCCCGAATAATCTTCATATAATTTATCGGAAACATTTTTTAATTCATCATAATATAGATATAAATCCTTTTCAAATACAAATTTAAAATATTTTGTCTCCTTTTCATAAGCTTTCTGAGAGAAGTTGTAAATCATTTCTCCATAAGATATTAAAGCTATTAGAAACATAAAAAATACTACTAAAAATTTTTTCACATTTACACCTCCAATAAAATATGCTATAATAAAAATATGCTAAATATATTTATCTAAAGGAGCAATACTATGAAAGCTGTTATTATTGATGGTTATGTTGATGAACCGGCAATTTTAGGTGTTCCACCCTATGTTTCCCCATATATAAGATATGCTGCTGGTGCATTGTATTATCATGGTATTGACGTTGATTATTATACCATAGATCAAGTTAGAAAAGGCACAATGTGGCAATCATTTAATAATTACGAATATTTAATAATCATTGCTGGTGTTACGGTACCTGGACATTATCTTGGCGGAACCCCAATTTCTTTAAGTGAAATAAATAGATTATTCTCTTTAAACAAAGAGCCATTAAGAGTATTAGGCGGACCAATTGTAAAAGGCTACACATTAACAGGCGGAAGAAGAGCAGTAAAAATAGCATCAGATAATATAGATTATATAGTAGAAGGAGACATTGAAAAATTCCTGTTTAAATATCCCATTTCTGATGACTTCAATTTAAAGGACAAATCTGACTATGATTTAATTTCAAAAATAGCGCCTCTTGGTGCTGAAATATTAAAAAAACATCCAAGGTATCCAGATATTATAGTTGAAATGGATGTGTCACGAGGATGCGAAAGAACCAATGGTTTTTGTTCTTTCTGTACAGAACCGTTAATAAATGGAAAATATAGGGAACGATCTTTAAAAAATCTATTGGATGAGGCAATATCTATTTCAAAGATAGGAGTTAAGAATTTTAGATTTGGAAGAGCTGCGGACTTTCTTGCTTATGGTTCGTTATTAAATAATGGAGAACCAAATATATATCTATTTGACGAATTATATAGTGAAATGTCAAAAATTGCGGATATTATTCATACTGACAATGCAAACCCTGCATATATTATCAAACATAAAAACAACATTAAAAAAATACTGGAAATTATAGTTAAGTATAATACTGCAGGAGATATTCTCTCTTTTGGTATAGAATCATTTGATAAAGAGGTTATATTAAAAAATAAAATTGATATTATGCCTGAGGAAGCTATAGAAGCTATAAGAATAGTAAATGAAATTGGAAAAGTACGAGATGAAAATGGAATCCCAAAATTATTGCCCGGTATAAACCTATTATTTGGATTGATAGGTGAAACGAAAAATACTTTTGAGATAAATAGAAAATATATGGAAAAAATTATGCAAGAAGATTTGCTAGTTAGAAGAATTAATATTCGCCAGGTAATGGCATTTCCAGGAACATTATTATATAATATTAAACCAAAACAACATAAAAAAGATTTTATAAAATTTAAAAAATATATGGAAGAGTATAATAATGAAATGCTTAAAAAAGTTTTCCCGGTGGGCAGTATATTAAAAAATTTAATAATAGAAGATATACAGGGAAAAGTTTCATTTGGAAGGCAGCTGGGAACATATCCTATAAAAACAGGAGTAATAGGGAAATATGATATTTTCCAAAAATTGAATGGTGTTGTAATAGATCACGGCTCAAGATCAATTACGGCTTTAAAATTACCTTTTGATATTAATACAGCTACTATTGAAGAGTTATCAGCAATTAATGGTATAGGGAAAAAAACAGCAGAAAATATTATTTTGATGAGACCAATAAAGAATTTAAATGATCTAAAAAATCTGAACAATAATATAAAACCTATTTTAAATAAACTCAATTTCATCAACAGGGGGTGATTTTATGGGTAAGATTAGGGTACTTGGTATTTTTATTCACGATCGAAAAAAAGAAGCCGGTGAAGTTCAAAGGCTTCTCACTGGGTTTGGTTGTATTATAAAAACAAGATTAGGCTTACATGATGCATTTGATGATGATTGCAGCGACAGAGGTTTGATACTTTTAGAATTAGCAGGGAATGAAAGTTTATGGGGAGATTTAGAAGAGAAATTGTCAAAAATTGAAGGGATAAAAGTTCAAAGAATGGATTTTGAATATTGAAAAAAAGCAACCCTGATGGGTTGCTTTTTTAATGCTTATTTGTCTTCTTCATTGATTTTTAATATTGCCAGAAAAGCATTTTGAGGTATTGTTACCCTACCAATTTGTCTCATTCTCTTTTTTCCTTCTTTTTGTTTTTCAAGCAATTTCATTTTTCTTGTAATATCGCCACCATAACATTTAGCAAGTACATCTTTTCTGTAAGCCTTTATGGTTGATCTTGCGATTATCCTTCCATCGCCTTTTGCTTGAATTGGTATTTCAAATTGATGTTTTGGTATTAAATCTTTTAATTTTTCCACCATTTTTTTAGAAACTTCATACATTTTACTTTTGTGTACAATAAAAGATAATGCTTCAACTGGTTCTCTATTTACTAAGATTGTTACTTTTATTAAATCAGATTTTCTATATCCAATTAATTCGTAATCCATAGATGCATAACCACGACTAATAGCTTTCATTCTATCAAAAAAGTCAAATATTATCTCACCAAGCGGAACTTCGAAGTGCATAACAACTCTATCTTTACCAGCATTTGACACAGAGATAAATTCTCCTCTTTTTTCATTCTGTACTACTCCCATTAATCCTCCCATATATTCTGTTGGAGTTATTATATCTAATTTTACATAAGGTTCATAGACTTCTTCTAACAAATCCTGATCCGGAAATTGTGTTGGGTCATGGATTTCCATTTCTTCACCATTTTTAGTTTTAACTTTATACACAACATTAGGTGCTGTTAATATTATAGCCAGCTCAAATTCCCTTTCTATTCTTTCCCTTACAACATCCATATGTAAAAGTCCTAAAAAACCACATCTGAATCCAAAACCCAATGCTGGTGAATGTTCTGGCACAAAAGTTAAAGCTGCATCATTTAATTTGAGTTTTTCAAGAGCTTTTCGTAATTCTTCATAGTAATCCGGTACTCCGGGATAAATTCCTGCATATACCATGGGCTTTACTTCTTTATACCCCGGAAGAGGTTCATCTACAGGGTCACTGGCACTTGTAACAGTATCTCCAACACGAGCTAATTCAACATCTTTAATACCAGCTATTATATATCCAACCTCACCAGCAGACAGAGAATCTGTTTTTTGCATTTCAGGGTGAAATATACCAACTTCAACAACTTCATATTTTTCTTTATTTGACATTGTCATTATTTTATCTCCTGGTTTTACGGTTCCACTGAATATTCTTGTATAAATAATAACCCCTCTATATTTGTCATATTTCGCATCAAATATCAAAGCCTTTAATTTATCATTATGTGTTCCTTTGGTTGTTGGTGCAGGAATTCTTTTTATAATTTCTTCTAATAAGTTTTCAACACCTTCTCCTGTTTTCCCTGAAATTTTTAACGCTTCTTCTCCTGAAATTCCTATTAAATCCTCAATTTCTGCTAATGTTTCCTCAATGTTGGCGTTTGGTAAATCTATTTTATTTACTGCAGGAATTATTTCTAAATCGTTTTCTATTGCGAGATACGTGTTAGCAACAGTTTGAGCCTCTACGCCTTGTGACGCATCAACAAGCAATACAGCTCCTTCACAAGCCGCAAGACTTCTTGAAACTTCATATGTAAAGTCAACATGACCGGGAGTATCTATTATATTTATTTCATAAGTATTGCCATCTTTAGCATCATACATAATTTTAACAGGTTGAGATTTTATGGTTATACCTCGTTCCTGTTCAATATCCATCATATCAAGATATTGGTCATGCATCTTTCTTTTTTCAACGCTTTTTGTAAGTTCCAGTATTCTATCAACAAGAGTGGTTTTTCCGTGATCTATATGAGCAATTATGCTTATATTTCTAATCAGCTCCGGATTATACACAAAAACACCTCCAAACACTTTTTACTTATTATATCAAAATTTTCTTTAAAAAATATGACGAATGAATAGCTTTAAGCTTTTAATATATTAAAAATTTATATGTATTCACCAATTAAATTAACAGGTATATCAATGATCTCTTTTATTTTTTCATAATTATTTCTTTCCAAAGTAACAATTGCACATGTTGCAGGTCCTGCACTTTTATATACATCCATATTCAGAATAATATCTATGCACAACTTCAAAAATATGATCCGTTTTAAAAATGCCTTTTTAATCTCATACTTTTAACGTTTGTAGTGTTTTGCCTATTAATTTTGCAAATGCTTTAATTCTTTAATATTTCATTTTTTCACCTTTTATTTTTATTATATCGTAAAATTATTCAAAAACTGAAGGTTTTTGTAATATTTTCTAATTTATTTTGAACTGTTATCAGCCTAATATAATTTCCATTCACCACAGGAAATCTTCCTGTTAAATAATACGTATTCATTTTACCACAAATAGTACATAGTTTATTTATTTTAATTTTTGGCTGTCTATAATGTATTAAAATTTTTAGAATTTAAAAGTTTAAGAAAGCCTTTTAATTCTCACATCAGAATTTACGAATTTATAATGAAAAATACTGGATTTTTGACAATTGAAAATGTAGTACATCTATGATACAATAACAATGAAAAGTAAATACCTCCGGAATTAAAGGTGAGTAATCTTAATAGGGAAGACGGTGAAAATCCGTCACGGCCCCGCCACCGTAACTGGGGACGAAACCAGCAAAAGCCACTGGTATAAACCGGGAAGGCGCTGGAAGTAGAAAGATCCAGAAGTCGGGAGACCTGCCTTTAATTCCAGAGCAATCCCATTTGCGAGGGCAATTGGGATAGAATTTTTATTTTTATAGGAGGTGGCAGTATGAAAGTTCAGGAGTTTTTAGGAAAAAACTTTCTAAAGGAGTATGGGATTAAAGTACCAGCGTCATATCTGATAAGATCAGAAAACGACATTAGGATTCAGTTCTTACCAGCAGTTTTAAAGTCACAGGTGTTAGTTGGAGGTCGTATGAAGGCTGGTGGTGTATTATTTGCCAAAGACAAAAATGAATTTATATCTAAAGCAAATGTCCTGTTAAAAAAGGAAATTAAAGGTGAAAAACCGTATGGTGTTCTCATCGAAGAAATGATACCTTTTGAAAAAGAATATTATATTTCTCTTGTATTAGATAGAGAAAAAAAAGATATTATTATATTATATTCTGAAAATGGCGGTATTGATATTGAAGAAAATAAAGATAGCATAAAAAAATTAAATTTTGAAAATTACGAAGAGTTTTTACCAGAAAAAATACAAAAAATTATACCAAATCTAAGAAAATTATTTAGAGAAAAGGATTTAACGTTGTTGGAAATAAATCCATTAGTTGAAGATAGTAAAGGAGAAATATATGCTCTTGATATCGTAATGCATCTTGATGATAATGCTATATTTAGACAAGAATGGGTAAAGGAATTTTTAGAAGAAAAATATCCTTTTCATTTTGTCAAATTAAATGGAGATATAGGCATAATTGGTTGTGGTGCAGGAATAGTTATGGCTACAATGGATGCTGTAAAATTAGCTGGTGGAGAACCAGCAGATTTTCTGGATCTTGGAGGAGGAGCAGAAAAAGAAATTACAATACAGGCTTTAAATTTATTAAAGGATAATGGAATAAAAAGAATTATATTAAATATTTTTGGCGGTATAACAAAGTGTGATGAAATTGCAAATGGTTTAGTAGAATTTAAAAAACAAAATCCAGAAATTAATTTGTTTATACGATTAACTGGAACAAATGAGGAAAATGCAAAAAAAATACTGAAAGAAAATGAATTAAGCTATTATGAAGACATGTATTCTATGATTTTAGATGCAGTAAGGATGGTGAGAATTCATGATTAATGGAAAAGAAAAAATATGTGTCCAGGGAATAACAGGAAAATATGGCAGATTACATACAGAAAAAATGTTAAATTATGGAGCTAATATTGTTTGTGGAGTGTCAAAAAATTATATAATAAAAAAATTGCATGGAGTGGAAGTTTTAAACAATATGTATGATGCAGTGAATAAATATCGTGTAGATACTTCTGTAGTATTTGTTCCTGCACCATATGCGAAAAATGCGATTTTTGAAGCAATAAATGCAGGAATAAAGAAAATAATTATTATTACAGAGCACATACCTCAACAGGATATGCTTGATGTATATCATATTGCTAAAGACAATAATGTTAGAATAATAGGGCCTAATTGTCCTGGTGTAATATTACCTGGAATTTCAAAAATTGGAATAATGCCAGAGAAAGCGTTTAAACCTGGAGATATCGCAGTGATATCAAGAAGTGGAACTTTAATGTATGAAATTTCAAATTATCTTTCTAAATATTCAACGGGTATTAAAATTGGTATAGGTTTAGGTGGTGATCCAATAATAGGTACATCAGTAGCTGAGGCAATGGAATATATAATGAATAAAAATATTAAAAAGGTTATAGTAATTGGTGAAATTGGAGGAAATGAGGAAGTAAATGGTGTTGAATATGCATTAAAAAAAGGTTATAATGGTGATATAAAAGTATTTTTTGCAGGCAGAACAGCACCAAAAGGAAAGAGAATGGGACATGCTGGAGCTATTTTAGATGGTTATGAAGGTAGTATTGAATATAAAGAAAAAAAATTAAAAGAATTAGGGGTAAAAGTAATTAAAAATATACCGGAATTAGTATGAGGAGGATGTATGAATACATATATATTACTTTTTTTAACTATATTATCTGGAATTTTCATTGGGAAAATACGAATAAAAAACTTTAAATTGGGTAGTTCTGGAACCTTGTTTAGTGGATTATTAATTGGCTGGTATACCACCAGCCAGTTTTCTAATAATCCAGAAATAATAAACAGCATGAACAAGGATTTTAAACAATTTTTCCTTTTCTCTTTAATTTTATTTATATCATCTGTTGGATTGATTGCGTCTAAAGATTTAAAACATATAATAAAAAAATATGGCTTTAAATTTATTATTATGGCATTTGTTATAACTTTATCTGGATTCTTAACAACACTTATTTTATCTTCAAATAATAAATACACATTTATAGGACTATTTTCTGGTGCATTAACAAGTTCTCCTGGTTTGGCAACAGCATTAGAAACGGCTCCAAATTTTGAAAAAGATATAATATCCGGATATTCTTTTGGATATATTCCCGGAGTTTTAGCTGTAATATTTTCTATGTATTTATTACCTTATATATTAAAAATAAATATCAACGATGAAAAGAAAAAATTACTTGGAGAAATCAATATAAAAAAAGAAGATGCAAAAAATTTTGATTTTTTAAGTTACTCACTGGTAATAATTATTGGAATATTATTTGGAAATATTAATATTAATCTTGGAGTAATTTCTTTTAAATTAGGTATGACAGGAGGAATATTATTATCTTCTCTTATATTAGGAACAATAGGGAAAATATGGATATTTAACTTTAAAATGAATAAAATGATTTTGAAAAATTTACAGGAATTTGGTTTATTAATGTTTCTTTCTTCTGTAGGATTAAGATCTGGCTATAAAACCTTAAGCAATTTAAATATTGAAACGCTATATTTAATGTTATTTTCCTTTATTATAGCTTCAATTGCTATAATTGTAGGAGTAATAGTTGGAAAATATATATTGAAAATTAATTGGATAATATTATCAGGAGCAATATGCGGTGGAATGACTAGTACTCCAGGGCTTGGTGCAGCAATAGACGCCAATGATTCTGAAGAGGTTGCAGTAGGCTATGGCGCTACATACCCCTTTGCTCTTATTTGCATGGTCATTTTTAATAAAATATTGATAATAATAAAGTGAGGATACTCCTCACTTTATTATTATGTTTTTATAACAAAAGTCTTTTCTCTTTTAATTTTCCTAAATCATTTTACTTCCTCAATATACTTTGCTTCTTTTCCAACAAAAACAATTATATACTTTTTCATCGTTTCATTTTTTGTATTTAATTCATACGATTTCTTGTATTTTTCTATTTGTTCTTTTGCTTCTTTTATTTTCCTTTTTAATTTTTCTTCTGTGTATTCTTTTTGTTTTATGTATTTTACTTCTATTATCGCTTCATATGGTACTTCTTCGTATCTTTTGAACATTGCTATGTCTATATACCCATTTTCTACTGGATATTCCATTTTTACCATTGCATATGGCGTTAGTATTAGATAACTATACATTATTGCTTTTATGTATTTTTCATCTAATCCCATGAATATTCTGTTGTCCATTTTGCTCAATAGGTTTTCTATTTCTTTTGCAAATGGTTCTATTTTTCCATCTTCTAATATCGTTATTATTGCATTTTCTATTTCATCTGTGTCTATGTATTCTGTTAGCCTTTCTTCTATGTATTCTGTGAAGTATTCTGAGAATATTTTTTTCATTGAGTAATTTGGTATTTTTAAATATGTCCTTAATCCTTCTTTTTCAAATGTCATGAATCCCAGATAGAATAATAATGATTTTATATCTTTTATTTCTATCCTTTTTCCTGGGTTGAACATTGTTGTGAGTTCTGGTAATGTTGTTCTTCCTGTTAATAGTATTTCATTTAGTAATTTACCTATTATTTTTTTTGGACTTTCTTTTGCTTCTTGTTTTTCTTTTTCTGTTAGTTCTTTTTTGTTGTCTTTGTCTATTTTTACTCCAAGCAATTCTCCTAAGCTAAATAGATTTTGTACTTTTTTGTAATCGCTCATTATGTTGTCATCTATTATTTTTTCTGGTGGTCTTTTTTCTGAAAAATATTCTGTTATAAAATAAAATACCATGTCTGGATTATATACTTTTTCTTTTGCGTTTATGTTGAATATATATCCAT